>ONXP01000046.1 GCA_900321865.1 uncultured Elusimicrobia bacterium | reverse complement strand
GTTCAAAAACAAAATCCAGATAAAAATATTATTTTGTTTAATGGATATTGTCATGTTCACGAAAATATGATGAAAGAGGATTTAGAAAATTTAAAATCGTTGCATAAAGATGCTTTAACAGTTTCTCATCCAGAATGTAATGAAGAAATTATAAATCTTTCTGACGAGGTAGCATCGACTGGCGGAATGTTAAAATTTGTTAAAAATTCTAAAAATAAAAATTTTATAATTTGCACTGAAAGAGGTATTCTTTACAGATTAAAAAAAGAAAATCCAGATAAAAATTTTTATTGTATTTCCCAAAATTCTATTTGTCCAAATATGAAAAAAACAACACTTGAAAAAATATTATTTTGTCTAGAAGATATGAAAAATATTATAAAAGTTGATAAAAATGTTTCTATTCTTGCAAAAAAAGCAATAGATAATATGTTTTTATATTCAAATTAGGAGCAATTATGATAATTATTTTAAGGCTTTTTAGTATTATATTTTCTATTTTTGGAGTTTTGTTTTTTTTAATTTTAAAAAATAGAGAAACTGATCTTAAATATCTTTTAAATTCTAAAAATAAAAATTTCTTTTTGATGTCTTTTTGGTTAAACTTCATTGTTTCTGTTTTTTCTTTATTTGAAAATCATATTTATTATTATGAAAAATATTTATTGTTTTTTGGAATTGTAACCATTATTGTTGCCATAATTAGTTTATTATTGGTCTTTTTTTATGAAAATATAAAGGATAAAATGTTTGAATTTTTGTATAAAAATGTATTTTCTAACATAAAATATATTGATATTTTTACTCTTTTTTGGATAGTACTTTTTGCATTTTTAGCTTTTAAAATATCATAATGAATTATATCCATTTTGAAAGTATAGACTCTACTAATGATTATATTTTAAAGAATATTAAATATTTAAAGGATAAAACTGTAGTTTTTAGCGATATTCAGACGAAGGGAAAAGGGAGAAATAATAGGATTTGGTATTCTCCAAAATATGAGAATAAATATAATTTATATGTTTCTATTTTACTTTTGCCAGATTTTAAAGAAAAAAATATAAAACTTTTGCAAAATTTGCCTCATTATAATGCTGTCATTTTGCATAGAGTTTTTTTAGAATACGGAGTTCGCACAAAAATAAAATGGCCAAATGATATTTTATTTGAAAATAAAAAAATAGCCGGAATTCTGTGTGAGAGTGTAATTTTTGGAGATAAAATTTCAATCGTCGTAGGGACTGGAGTAAACTTAAATATGAAGCCTTTCCAAATTAAAAATATTGATAAAGAAGCAGTATCTCTGTCGATAATTTTGAAAAAAAATATAAATAGAGACGATTTTTTGAAATGTTATGTTGATAAATTTTTTGATGAATATTTAAAGTTTGTAAATTTTGGATTTTCATCGATTTATGAGGAGTATAAAGAAAATTTTGCTTATTTAGCTGGAGACAAGGTTTTTGTAATTGATAATTTAGGGGAAACTATAGAAGGAAAATATAAGGATATAGATAAAGAAGGGCATTTAGTCTTAAATACAGATTTTGGGGATAAGATTATTAATGTTGGAGATGTTTTTAATAAAATTAAAAGTTAAAATTTTATAAGGAGTAAAAAATGTCGTTTGATTTGTTTTTTAATATTTTTCAAGGATTTCGTGCGATTGGTTATGAGTTTAGCACCAGTCCAGAGATAGCAATTACTAGAATAGGCTTAGTTTTTTTAGGGTTTCTTTTAATATATTTAGGTAAAAAAGGAATTTTAGAACCGCTTTTAATGATACCAATGGGTTTAGGTATGGCAACAATAAATGTTTCTTTGATGTTTTTTGATCCTATCAATATGGTTGCAAATCTTCCAGTAGATTCAACAAAATTAGGAAATTTATTTATAGATCCTGCCGTCACAGTAAATGATCACATTATGACACTTTTCCAGGTAAATTGGCTTCAACCTATTTACAATTTAACATTTGGCAATGGCTTAATAGCATGTTTAGTTTTTATGGGAATAGGATCACTTTTAGATGTTGGTTATGTTATGAAAAAACCTTTTCAAAGTATGATTATCGCGATTTTTGCGGAGCTTGGAACGATTTTAACATTGCCTATAGCGAAATTATTTGGTTATAATATGGGGCAGGCTGCATCTATTGCAACTGTAGGTGGAGCAGATGGTCCTATGGTTTTATTTACATCCTTAAAGCTCGCCCCTGAGCTTTTTGTTCCTATAGCCGTGGTTGCATATTTGTACTTAGGTATAGCTTACGGGGTTTTCCCTTATTTAGTCAAATATACTATTCCATTGAAACTTCAAAAAATAGAAATGCCAGTAAAAGAAGAAAAAGAATTCACATCTAGTCAAAAAATGCTTTTTGCAGTTTTGGCATGCACATTGCTTTCATTACTTTTGCCAGTAGCTTCTCCATTGATTTTTTCATTGTTTTTTGGTGTTGTAATCAGAGAATCTGGTGTAAAAAAATATATTGAACTTTTGCAGGGTCCAATTTTGTATTTATCTACAATGTTTTTAGGGCTCGTTTTAGGAGTTTTATGTGATGCTTCTACTATAGCAAGTCCTAAGGTTTTGCCTTTGCTTTTATTAGGAGTTTTGGCACTTTTACTTTCTGCAATAGGTGGAATAATTGGCGGATATTTTATGTATTTTGTGACAGGTAAAAAATTTAATCCAGTAATAGGAATTGCTGGGGTTAGCTGTGTTCCTACTACTTCCAAGGTTTGTCAAAAAATAGTTTCAAAGGCCAATCCTAATGCCATAGTTTTGCCAGATGCTCTGGGTGTGAATATTAGTGGAGTTATAACTACGGCTATAATAGCTGGGATATATTGTAGTTATTTGAGCTAATCTAAACTTATTTTAAGATTTTGTAATTTTTAAAGGAGTAGAAATGAATTCTTTAACAATTTGTTTTGTTGCATATTTTTTGACAATTTTGATATCTTTTTTTATTTCTTTTATTATAAAAATAATAGTCTTTTTTATACATAAAAATTCTGGGAATGCAGATGAAAATAATAAAATAGCACTAGCTATACTTTTGGCGAAGGAAAATAAATAGGAGTTTATATATGACAAAAAAATTAATAAAAGTAATGGATGTATCTTTTAGAGATGGATTCCAGTCAGTTTTTGGAGCTAGAGTTTTAACGAAAGATTTTATGCCAGCAGTAGAAGCTGCCAAAGAAGCTGGAATAAATCATTTTGAAGCTGGCGGAGGGGCTAGATTTCAATCATTATATTTTTATTGCAATGAAGATGCTTTTTCAATGATGGATACTTTTAGAAAAACTGTAGGAAAAGATGTAAATTTGCAAAGTTTGGCTAGAGGGGTAAATGTAGTAGGTTTAGATTCTCAGCCTAGAGATATGATAAAGCTTCATGCAAAACTATTTAAAAAGCACGGAATGACTACAGTTAGAAATTTTGATGCTTTAAATGATGTTAATAATTTAATTTATAGTGGACAATGTATAGTTGACGAAGGTTTAAAACATGAAATTACTATTACAATGATGGCACTTCCGCCTGATTGTCATGGAGCACACGATCCGGAATTTTATAAAAAAGTATTAAAAAAGATTTTAGATGCAAAAATTCCGTTTCACTCTATATGTTTTAAAGATGCATCTGGGACATCTACTCCTAAAACTGTTTATGAAACAATAAAAATAGCAAAATCTATGCTTCCTAGTGAAATAGAAATAAAATTTCACACTCATGAGACGGCTGGTGGTAGTGTTATGTGTCATAAAGCAGCTTTAGATGCTGGAGCAGATGGCTTGGATTTAGCTATGGCACCGGTTTCTGGAGGGACATCACATCCAGACATTATAACTATGTGGCATGTTCTTCGTGGGACAGATTATGATTTAGGTTTAGATATTAATAAAATAATGAAGGCAGAAGAAGTTTTTAAAGATTGTATGAAAGATTATTTTCTTCCACCAGAAGCAAAAAAAGTAGAGCCTATTATTCCTTTTTCACCTCTTCCTGGAGGGGCTTTAACGGCTAATACTCAGATGCTTCGAGATAATGATATAATGGATAAATTTCCAGAAATAATTAAAGAAATGGGAGAAGTTGTAAAAAAAGGTGGATTTGGAACCAGTGTGACCCCGGTTGCACAATTTTATTTTCAGCAATCTTTTAATAATGTTATGTTTGGCAGATGGAAAAAAATAGCAGAAGGTTACGGGAAAATGGTTTTAGGATATTTTGGGAAAACTCCGTCAGAGCCTAATTCAGAAATTGTAAAAATAGCAAGTGAGCAATTAGGTTTAGAGCCTACTACAGAATTAGTAGTAGATTTGAACGATAAAAATCCTAAAAAAGGAATAGAATATGCGAAAAAAATGCTAAACGAGGCAAAGCTTCCTATAACAGATGAAAATATATTTATAGCAGGTGCATGTAAAGAAAAGGGAATAGATTTCTTATTAGGTAAAGCAAAAGTGATGGTTAGAAAAATTGATAATTCTAAAAAAGAAGAAAAAGTAAAATCTAGTTCTAATAATTATACAATATCAATAAATGGATCAGATTATAATGTTTCTTTAGACGGAAATAAAGCAAATGTTAATGGAGTAGAATATTTTTTTGATATAAAAGGAGAAGAAAAAAAGGAAGCTAATAATTTTTCTTTAGAAAATATTTCTGCACCTTTACCTGGTATGGTTACAAAGATATTGGTAAATGTAGGAGACAGTGTAAAAGAAGGGCAAACATTGCTAGTTATGGAAGCAATGAAGATGGAAACAGAAATAAAGGCAAAAGGATCTGGAAAGGTCTCAGAAATTTTTGTTAAGAAAGGTGATCAGGTTAAAAAAGGGCAATCTCTTTTGAAAATTTAATTTGTTTTATTTCTAATAATAAAAATTTTATAATTTATTTAGTTATAATTTTTATATCAAAAATATCCATAAATATTTCCCATTATAAAAAAATAGTGGGAAATATTTCTTTTATAAATTCCAATTATTTTCTTTAAAAATTATTAAAAATTAAAATTTTCTATCAAAAAAATGAGGGAACGATTGAATTTTTTGCACATTTTTTTTATTTTTTATTTTTTATTTTTTCAAAAAAATCTATTTTCTCCAAAAATTCGCATACTAAAACATAAAAAAAATACAATAATAAGAAAATCAGATTTTTATAAAAATTTTTAATAAAATTTTGTTTTTTTCTCGCATTCTTTTAGTTTCAAATCAAATTAAAAAACATTTTTCTAATTTTTTAAATTTTTTTGTGGGTGGGGGAAAATTTTTTTTCATCTTTTTCTAACTTTTTAAAACTTAATAATTTATTTCTATAATACTCGTATTGTTTTCGTCTTAATTCTATTTCTGCGGGGATTCCTTCTGACAAATCATTAATTAATTTATCAAATTTATCTAAAATTCTAATTATCTTTTGTTGTTTTTCAATTTCGGGTATCGGAATATTTAGTGTTACCAACTTTTCTTGGGTTAAATGTGGAATTGTTGAACCAGTTTTAACACTTTCAACAAAATCTTTGAATACTTTGGAATTAAAATAATGATATATATACCTAGGTAATATATTTAAATCTTGTATATTAATTCTAAATACACCACTATTCAATGTAGTTGGTTTATCAGGTTCTTCATCAATAAAAGCAATTTTCCCAAGAGTTCCATCCTTTGTTATCAATATATCATTTTTATGTATTTGAATATTTTCATCCATATCATATCTTTCTTTAGTAACATAAACACAACGGTTAAAATCAATTTTACCTTCATTTGTAAAATCTGTTCCAGTAATTAAATAATAATCACCATCATTTAAGTATTCTGCAGTTGTAAGTCTTTGCCAACCAACTCTTGCTTTAACTGATGCAATATCAGTTATGTGAGAAGTATTAATATCATCTGCATTTTCAAAAATTTTCCCACGCCAAAACTCGTATTGCTTTTTTCTTAGTTTTAGCTCTGTTTCTAGCTCTCTTTCTAGCTCGCCAAATTTATCAAGGATTCTTACGATTTCGTTT
>ONXP01000054.1 GCA_900321865.1 uncultured Elusimicrobia bacterium | reverse complement strand
CCCATGATCAACATGTCCAATCGTACCAATATTCACATGTGGCTTCTTTCTCTCAAATTTTTCTTTTGCCATATGTATCCTCCAAAAAACACTAATTAATGATATTATAATTATTTTTTATAAAAAATTAAATTATTTTTTAACAATTTTTTTATTTTTAAAAACCCTATAAGTAGATTCTAATATCGCTCTAGATTCCATATTCATCAAATTAAAAATTTCTGGATATTTTTCATTGTATTCTTCATAAAAATTCCCTAATTCCTTCAAACTTCCATTTTTTTCACTCCCCAATTTTATATGATAAAAAAAATCGTTTTTTAAATATCCTACATCAGACCCTGAAACTATAAATGCAAAATCTTTGTTAATATTTTTTTCTAAAAACATATCTTTTCCTAAAAATGAATTTTTGCTAGAAACATTTAATATATTTAAAATTGTAGGAGCTATATCTATTTGACTAGTCAATTTATCATTAATTGATGGCTCAATTATACTAGGAGCATAAAATAGACATGGAACATATGATTTCCTATAATCAAAATCTAAATCATAATGTAAAGTCTGACCATGATCTCCACATATAACAAAAATAGTATCTTTAAAATATAATTTATCTTTTATCTTTCTAAAAAATTGTCCCAAACAATAATCTGTATATTTAAAAGTATTATAACTATTATCAAACTTTTTATTTATATTAACTTTTTCATAATCACCATCTGGGACTATAAAAGGAGGATGATTAGTTAAAGTTAAAAGCATAATCATAAAATTTTTATTTTTATCGTAAAAACTATCCATCAATTCTACAGTTTTTTTAAAAACATATTTATCTTCTATACCCCATTTATTTAAAAATTGATTATAGCTAAAATTCTTTTCACCTAATACTCTATCAAATCCTTTCCCGTTTAAAAACCCTTTCATATTGTCAAATTGCAAATCTCCACCATAAACAAATGCTGTTTCATAAGATTTTTCTTTTAATATAGAAGCTATAGACGACATATCTTGCATACCTTCTGGCCTAACCATTATAGAATGTCCTGGAATAGCAACATACGAACACAAAGTGCTACAAATAGCAGCATTGGTTCTTTGTCCTGCAGAATAAAAATTAGTAAAAAGTGCTCCACCTTTAGAAAGTTCATCAAAATAAGGACTAAGCCCAAGCTTTGAACCAAGTATTCCTACATATTCTGCTGTAAACGATTCTAATAAAATAACAACTACATTATATTTTTTTTCCTCGCCTTCTTTTTTAACTTCTTTATAAAATGGATAGTCCGAGAATGGAAATCTAATATTTTCATTTTCAACAAAAAATATTTTTTTAGAAATTTTTTCTGCATCTTGTAAAGATTTAAAATAGCTATAAGTGGTATATATCTTCTTATTTTTTATAAAAAAATATATTTCCTTCGATAAATAAAATATAGGATTCATTGTCATTTGATTAACAATACTATATTTACTAAAAAAAGCTTCTCCAAAACTTAAAATACCTTGTCTTATCCCACCTCTAATTCCTATAAATAAAATAAACGATATAACCAAAAAAAAGAATATTTTTCGAGACAGTGATGTAAAACTTTTTTTTACTGAAAAAATAAAAGATTTAAACAATTTACAATAAATATACAAAATCACAGATAATATTATAAATAATTTAATTGAAAACAGCTTATATATCATATAGAAAAAATATTTATAATTTTTGATATATTCTATTGTTATAAAGTTTAAATTACTATTAGAATTCCTATAAAATACAATATTTCCAATTTCCAAGACATAAAGAAACCAAAACAAACCGCTCATCGTTATGGAATAAAATTTTTTATTAAACTTAGAGCTCATAACCCCAATACAGGGTAAACATCCTAAAATAAAAAAAGGAGCTATCCCATAATTTATCACATAAACATCATATCTTATTCCAACAAAAAAACTTTTAAAAATTTCAAAAAATGGAATATTTTTAAATTGTTCGTAAAAACTAACAAAGAAACATAATCTAAACAAAAAAAATATAAAAATATTCATTAATATAAATTTTATAAAATATAAATATTCTCCAGGAATTTCAAAAAAATAATTGATTTTTTTTCCATCCATAAAAGCCTCGATTAAAAATTGTAATAAATTATTAGATTTTTTGTTTTATTAAACTAAAAACTTTTCTAAAAATAAAAGTCATAATAATTATAATAAAATAAAGCATAAAATTTTGTTTCCCAAACATTTCTAGACCTAAAAATAAAGGAGCAAAACTTTTATTACAAAATATGCTAAACATCGATAAAATTCCAACAATAGAACCAAATTTTATATCTAAATCTAAAACCTGAGACATAGCATTTCCAAAAGTAGCTCCTATAAACATAATAGGAACAACTGCCCCACCTTTATAGCCAAAACCTAGAGAAATAATTGTAAATAATACTTTTAATAAAAAAACATTAAAATTAAAATCTTTTTGGAAGCATTCCTTTATAATACTAAATCCTAAACCATTATAATCAAAGTTTTTATAATAAAAAGTAAGAAAAACTAAAATAAGTCCTCCACAAAATATTATAAAAAAATAATTCTTAAAATAGTTTTTAACAAAATTTTTAGTTTTTTTAAGCAAAAAAGAAAAAATAACAGCTAAAATTCCTGTCATAATTGACAATAATATTATTTTTAGAATATCCTTAAATAAAAAAGTATTAATGTATTCTATCGGTTCCGTATGAACAATAATAAAAAAATTTATCAAAATTTTTGAAAATAAAACTGATACTAAACAAGGAATAAAAAATTTCAAAGCTGTTTTTCTATCAAACATTTCTAAAACAAAAAATAATGCTGTCATAGGAAAAGTAAAAACTGCTGTCAGCATACCTGCCATAAAAGTTATAATAAAAAATTCTTGGTTATTTGATTTTAATATTTTAGAAAAAACTTTCCCAAGGCTAGCTCCTAGCTGCACCGAAGCACTTTCTTTCCCTACTGAAGCCCCAGAAAAATGAGAAAAAATAGAAGAAATATATACAGACAAAAAAACTAAAAAAGGATTTACTAAATTATGCTTAATTGAAGATACAATATCTTTAGTTTCATAAAATAAATCGATTTTTGATTTTTTATACAAAAATGCTATAACTAAACCTAAAATGGGCAAAAAATAAATAAAAATAGGATTTTTTAATCTATAAGCAGAAACAATCTCAATCGCACGAAAAAACAACCAACCAATAATCCCAGTAAATGAACCTATGAAACTTGGTAAAATAAAATTATAATATATCCATACGATAAAAGTCATATGTTATCTAATTCTTTTTTTAATTTCTCTAACTTTTCAATTATTAAAAATATTTCGTCCTTTGATAATAAAACATTAGCGAATTTATTATAATAAAAAATATCTAAAATTTCTCTAATCTTTTTTTTAATGTCATCTGAAATATCTAAATTTTCATTCAAGACATTAATAGATAAATTATTAAGATCTAATTTGGAAGAAAATTCATAATTAATATATTTTATAAAAATATCTAAAAGTTTATTGACAAATTCCTGGTAATCATTCTTATCATTTTTTTTCGCTAAATTTTTCTTTATTTCTTTTAAATTTTTATTAAAAATAGAACCTGAAAAACTTTTTTTATTGACAAAATAAAAAATACTAAAATGTTCCAATAAAACGAGACTAAAATATATAAAAATAGGTATAAAAAATATAATCCAAAACTTTAATGTAAAAATTTCATCGCGATTTTTATTATTAACTATTAATTTTGTATTTCTATGTATAAATCTAATATCTCCATTTAATAGTTTTAATTCTGATTTTTTATCAAAATTTTCCAAATGTGAACTTTCATTTTTTTCTGTATTTCTAACATTTTCTACATTAATTTCACCTAAATCTTTTTCCAAAACGACATATTTTTTTAATTTATGATTAAAAAAAGCAAATTTTATTTTTGGTAAATTTTGTTTTCCAGAAACTAATGGAACTATCATAACTTCAAATTTTTTTTGCCCGCTCAAACCTCTATCTGTCTTTTTCAAATCTATTTTTTCTATAGGATCATATATTTTGTAATTATCAGTATGATAAAATTTAGGAGGAGATATGGTATTAATATTCCCTTCCCCTTGAATATTAATATTTACATTTATAGGTGCATCTATTCTGTATTTATCTTTTACATAGGTTGCTTCAAGAGTAAAATTTCCTAATGCTCCATCAAAAAACTCTGGCTTATTTTCAACAGGAAATTCTTTAACTTGCACTCTTATAGGCTTTGTTGTTAATTTTATTTCTCGACCTCTAGAAAAAAAAGAAATACCAAAAAAATTATCCTCATCAATCATATCTTCTATATTGCATGTTAATGTACTAGGAGAAATTACAAGATTGCCCGGAATAGTAGGATACAACACATATTTCTTTTCTATTACAACATATTCTTCCCCGTCATAAGTAGTATTATAAGATTTATCCATATTTAGATCGTCTTTCCAAAAACCACTTGTTTCCCCAATCATAAAAACAGGCGAAGATAAAAATTTAACTTTTGTAAAAACTTTAAAAGTTAAAATAAAAGGTTCATTAACATAAACAGACTTTTTGTCAACAAAACTAGTAATAAAAACATTCCTTTTATTTGTAGTTTTAGTTTGATTCTGATTTTGTTTTTCATTTTCTTCGTTTACAAAATTATCATAATTTTGATTATTATAATTAGAATTCTTAATATTATTTTGATTATTAGACGACTGATTAGCATTTTTTATAACATTTATAACGACAGAATTGCTAGAATAAGTTCTTTTATTAGTTTTAACTGTCACAGGAGGAATTATGATTTTTCCCTCTTCTCTAGGAGTTAAAATATATGTAATTTTTACATTAGTAGACATATGACCATTTATGAGAGACATCTGGACACTATTTCCAACTCTATATATATCTACATTATCAAGTTTTTTTATTTCTGGAATATTAGAACCCGAGCCACCCTCTATATTAACATAATAATAAAGTTGTTCTCCTAAAAAAACATCTTGACTAGCAACACTTGCCGTGACCCTTATGTCATTGGAAAACAAAAAACTAACAAAAAAAATTAAAAAAGAAACTAAATAAAAAAATTTTAATCTAGAAAACATTTTATGCTAATTTTAAACCATAATTTACAATTTCTTTTTTTAAAATCTCAAAATTTTTATTTTGCATTTTAAATAAAGGTAATCGAACACTTGGTTCACAAATTCCAAGAAGCCCCATAGCTGTTTTGATCGGGACTGGATTGGTCTCTAAAAACATAGATTTGGTTAAATTAAATAATTTATAATGATATTCTAAGGCTTTATTTATATTCCCTTTCTGAAAATACTCTACCATCAAGGAAACATCTTCTGGCACAATATTAGCTGTAACAGAAATCACTCCTTTTCCACCTATTGATAAAATAGGTAATGTCAATAAATCATCTCCAGAAATCAAAGTAAAATCTTTATCACATTTATTTATAATATCACTCATCTGATTAAGATTTCCGCTAGCTTCTTTTACCGCTACAATATTTTTGATTTTAGAAAGTTTAAAAATCAAATCTGACGACATATTAATCCCAACTCTAGAAACAATATTATAAAGAACTATAGGAATATTTATACTCTCAGAAATTAATTTAAAATGTTCATAAACTCCATCCTCGCTAGGTTTATTGTAATATGGAGTAATCATCAAAACTGCATCTGCTCCAAAATTTTCTGCACTTTTTGCTAATCTTATAGCTTCCAAAGTATTATTAGAGCCAGCACCTGCTATTATAGGAATTCTAGCCCTAGAATACTCTACCACTAATTTTATAACTTCATCGTGTTCCTCATGAGACAATGTTGCAGACTCCCCTGTCGTCCCACATGGGATTATTGCTTTCGTCCCACTATCAATATGCCAATCAACAAGCCATTTTAATTTTTCTTTATCTATTTTACCATTTTTAAAAGGTGTTACAAGTGCCACCATAGAACCAGAAAACATATTAAACTCCTAATTAATTAGATATAATATCTGGAAACTTTTTCAAAAAATAAATCAAATCCTAATAAATCTGATTTCTTAAAAAAAATTTGATCATTTAAAACAAAAAAATCACGAACATCCTTAGCATAACAAATTTTTAGTAATTTCAATATTTTTAAATTAATTAAAACTAAATTCCGTTTTTCATAAAAATTTAAATTTTGTATACATTTATTACAAATTATTCCTCCAAAATCTACAGAAAAATACAAAGTCTTAACATTTTCTGGAAGAAAAGATCTGCAAAATAAACATTCCTTTATCTGAAATCCATAACCATCTAATTGCAAAATTTTCATAAAAAATAAAAATTTTAATATTTCTAAATCCCAAAAGCTTAACTCTTTATAGTTTATAGTATATAAAAATTCTTTCAATAAATAAAATATTTCTTTACAATCTTTAAAAATATTTTTTGATAAAATTTTTGAAAAAAAACTAACAATTTCTAATTTTTGAAAATCTAATCTAATATTATAATTGTAATCAAGAATATCAAAATCAACTATTTTATAAATATTTTCATCAAACGAATTATAAATAAAAAATTTTATTTTACTATAACAAAAAAAATCCATAGCCCTAAATTTTTTAGAGCTATGAACTTTTTGCCAAAATGAAGCCACCCCGTAATCCTTTGAGTAGCATAAAAATTCTATATCTAAATTTGATAAATTCCTTTTAGATAGTATTATTACATCAGTAGAAAAAATCCTATGCATTTTTATGCCGCTGACATCATACCCCTTAAAAGTTCATTTTGATAAAGAATTTCATTCTTCCTATAATCATTTTTCTTAAATTTTGGAAAAAGATCTTTTAATATACTTTTTATATGTTTTCTATAAAATTTATTCACAAAATATTTAATATCCATAAATATCTTTTCTTTTTTAGTTATTCCTTCTAAACTAGTAGAAATGCTAGGAATAATTTTAATATCTTTATCGTCATCGGAACTTACTTTTATATTTAAAGATCCATCGTCTGAAAATTTTATAATATTTATACCAGTTTCAACATTAGGTGTTACTATCTCTACAATTTTTTTATTAAAAGAAAAATCAATATTAGCAAAAGCCTTATATCTATCAAGATTTCCATTGATTAACACAAATTGCCTTATTCTATTTTCTTTTAAAATTTCATTTATATCATTTTTGGAATAATTTTGAGCATCAAAAATGTTAAAAATATTTTTATTTAATGTATTTAAAGAACTAGCTATATTTTTATCAACATCTAAATTCATTTTTCTTCTAAATTCTATATTTAAAAGCTCGTCCATAAATTTTTCTTTATTGCTATTAAATTTCTCTTTTCCATAAATCTCTTCTGCTAAGCTTACAATATTTTGATCTATAATTATTCCAGGAGCTAAAACTATTCCTCTAACATTAGGGAAATAATGAGAAAACTTTAAAAAACCATTTTGTATCATTCTTTGTAAATAAATATTTTTTTCATCTCTACTAACAATTTTATTTATTAATTCAAAACTAGGAATATAAGTGATTTTTCCCCCTAATTTGATTATTTTATTCGCTATAAATTGGATCTGAGAAAATGCTAAATTGCTCTCGCTTTCATTCTCACTAACAAGATTTGGAGTGTCTCCTCTAATTACTATATTTTTATTCTGGAAATCTTCCTCTTTATAAATACCGTTTTCTTTTAATTTTTTGTTTATAAAATCAGAAATATTTACATCGTTAGATCCTGCAATATCTATTATTATTTCCTGAGATTCTTCTTCTATTTCCTTTTGTTCTTCTTCTAACATATATTTCATAATTTCATTAAATCTGGCTAAAATATCAATTTTGGTCTTAAAATCAGTATCTTTTTCCCCTAATAAAAAAGTCAAATTTGCATTTTTTAAATAATTTAAAAATTCTTCTATATAATCAATATCAAAGAATCTTTTATTAAGTTTCATATCATATATGTTTTTAATAAAATCAAAAATTTTATTATATTCATTAAACTTATGATCTTTTGTAAAAATATCATTTTCAACTTGTTTTTTTATTGCATTATCTAAAATAATATTAAAATCTTTCCCATCAAATTCTTTTTTTAAAGTTTTATACAAATCATTTTTGCTAGAAGATAATAAAGCTTTTTCATTTTGCTCTAAAGCTTGATATTCTTGAAATCTTTTACACAAAGCCAAAATATCTTTAAAATTTTCTAACATCTTAAAATTATCAAGATTTTCTATTAAAAATTTTCTATTTTTAAACGAATAAATTTCAGAAAAAATAGTTTTTATTTCTTGCACTTTATTATCTTTTTCAGTTAAAGCCTGTGCTAAATCTACTAAATATAAATCATTCGTTAAATATTGCATACAATTTACCAAAGTAATATTATTTTTTGATATTATCCATTGTTCATTTTCATAAATAATAGGCTCTTCTAAATCTGATTTTGAAACTATTAATTTTATATCTTCATTTTTCTTTTTAGCTTCATCTTTTTTATCTTTATTATTTACAATATCTACCCCTAATTTTATAAATTTTAGAATATCCTTTTTTAATTTCAGTCTAACTTTACCTGAAAAAGGATAAAAAGTTGAAGTTTCTTGATATGGAACTAATGAAGATGAGCCTAAATCTTTTAATGTTTCTTTTTTCTCTATACTATCCATACGATTAAGAAACAAATTAAATTTTTCCAATCTTATATCATCTAATTGAATTTCAAGTGGAATAGGTTTATTTGTATTTAAATTATCTTTAGAAGAAGATATCATATCTAAAAGATATTGACTATCTTCTTGATTTAAATGTAAATACATATATTTGTCAATTCCTTCTTCTAATTCTTTTGCACTTTGAACATCTATTCCATTATTCCTTAAAATTTCTGCCATTTCTTTTAAAGTCTTCGTCTGAGATAAATTTGAAATTAATTTTTGCAAAGCTCCAAGTGAATTAAGAACCATATTATGTGCATTTTCTTGATTAATTTTTTCTTTTTGAAGTGCTAATTCCAAAATTTCATGCATAAAAATTTCCTGATATATATCCTTAGTATTTATGCCTTTTTCTCCTAAAAACAATAACAAAGCCTCCATTTGCTCTGTAACTCTAATTGTAAGACTATCATTTTCTTTATTTGATTCGCTTTTTGATACAATCTCAAAACCAGCCTCATCTACCACTCCATATTCTTTTAATCTCATTTTATTAATAGTTTCTGCGAGATTTTTCAAATTAACTCCTGGAAACAAGGCCAAGTTCTTTTGAAAGTTCAAAATTTGATTTAAACCTTTTATAGCTCCATCAAAAATTTTATCAAAGCCAGTTTTTTCATAAAATTTTTTAGAAAAAAGTTTTTCGTTAACTTTTCCCATAATTGCAGCAACTTTTACATCAGAAACTTCTTCTTTCCCAATTTCTTTTACATCACTATCTTTTTTATTATTTAATAATCCTCTATAAAGATCCTTTTTATAAATATTTTTGATATTGCTACCAAAACTTTTTAATCTAATCATATCTAATGCTAAATCCAATTTTATTCTAGAACCATTTTTTCTAACAGAAAGTTGTTCTTTATTTTCTAGTTCTTCTTTTTTTTCTTCTAGTCTTATTTTACAATCTTTTTTTTCTTCTTCTAGATTTTCTTTTTCTTCATTAAGCTTTTCAATTTCTTTATTTTGTTCGCTAATTTCATCTTCTTTTTCTTTTTTTTCTTTTTCTAATTTTTCTATTTCTTCTTGCAAT
>ONXP01000078.1 GCA_900321865.1 uncultured Elusimicrobia bacterium | reverse complement strand
TTCTTGGAGAGAGCTTGAAATTTGGTGTTTGTCTAAATTTAAAATTTAAAACTTAAAACTTTATTTTTTTATTTTCGTGGAAACTTTTGAAATTTTTTGAAAATTTTCAAAAAAAAGTAATACTTTTATGAAAATGTCTTTTATTTTATAAAACTAGTATAGATCTTTTCTTCTTTTTTGGGCAAGCCGAATTCTTTTTTCCCTAAAATAAAAGATTTTATCATAAATGTCATATTTCTAGCTAATGTCCTCATAGTTTGCAAGCCTTCTAAATCTTCTTTTGCTTCGCCTGTTTCTCCGCCGTGGACACTGTTCCAATACTGGCTTGATGCAATTGGCATGCCGGATATTGAAAAAAATTTATTTAATTCGTCAAAAGTAGCAGAAGCACCGCCCCTTCTGCAAATAGCAACTCCAGCCCCCACCTTCATAGTTTTATCAATATAGGATGTTGAAAAAAATAATCTCTGCATAAAAGCCAATAGGCTAGCATTAGCACTCGCATAATAAACAGGACTTGCTACAATAATTCCATCAGCTTGTTCCAGCTTTTTAGCTGTTTCATTTACTAAATCATCAAAAATACATTTTTTAGTTTCAAGACATTTTCCACATGCAATGCAACCTCTTATATTTTCGTTTCCCACTCTTATTTCTTCAGTATCTACATTTTCTCCTTTAAAAGTTTTAACTAGCTCATTAATAGCTATACTAGTATTGCCATTTATTCTAGGACTTCCATTAATAATTAAAATTTTCAATTTATTCTCCTAAAACTTTAAATTAAGTTATAAAAAAACTAACTGAAATTTTATAGATTTTCATTTTGTTTAATTCTGAAACTATGTAATTCTTAAAATCTTTTTCATTGTTGGTTTTTGTCCAAATTTTATCTAAATTCTTCCATTGTTCTTTTTCGTTTTTAGTGTCCGTTATTATTACAGACTTTGTATATAAATTGTATTTTTTTATATAGCTTTGATTTGCAGAATTATCCAAATCAATACCTATAAATTTAACATCCTTATCATTCATTGATGTTACGGCTTCTTTTGTATATTTTTCTATTTTTTGACAAGTCATACATCTTGGCTTTTTATAAAAATAATAAACATCAAGCGCCATTGCGTTATTCACAAATAAAAGCATAAGTGCAACAGTTAAAAATATTTTCTTAATTATAATAACTCCTTAATTTTATCTACCGAAAGTATTTCACCTGATGATTTTACCTCTCCGTCTATTGCAATAGCAGGGGTTACAATTACGTCAAATTTCATAATTTTCATAATATCTGTTATTTTTTCTACTTCGTAATCGTTATTATCTTTAATTGCTTCAGCTACATTTTCATATAACTTTTTGCATTTAGGACAACCTGTACCTAATATTTGAATTTTTTTCATTTTATTATCCCTTCTAAATTACTAAATTATAGAAATACCCAACAAGAGTAAATATTATAAACATAAATATTACAAATCTGATTATAAGTTCTTTTTTCATCACTCTTGAAATAATAATCATTTCAGGCAAACTCAAACCCACAACCGCCATCATAAATACCAAAACCGTTCCAATTGCAGCACCTTTATCTATTAAAACTTGTGCAATAGGAATGATAGTCGTGGCATCAGAATACAATGGAATTCCTGCAATTACTGCCATTGGTACTGCAAAGAAATTATTTGTTCCCATATATTTCATAAAAAATTCTTGCGGAACATATCCGTGCAAAAACGCACCAACACCGACACCTAAAAGAACAAATAGCCAAATTTTAGCCATTAAATCTTTGGCATAGATTACAGAATCTTTTATTCTTGTTTTGAATTTAGGTTTTTCATCTTCACTACCGCCACAGCAACAACAACCGCTATTTGTTTTTTTAGAATTTGTTTTCAAATAATCTTGTAAATATTTTTCATATCCTAATTTCTCGAGTAAGTAGCCGCCGATAGTTCCAACAAAAATACCTGTAACGATATATAAGACTGTTATTTTAATCCCTATTACACTTGCCAAAACAAGTATCGCGATTTCATTTATCATAGGAGAAGTTATAATAAAACTCATAGCAACCCCAAACGGAACTCCGGCTTCAATAAAACCAATGAATACAGGAATTGATGAGCACGAACAAAACGGAGTTATTGCACCAAAAATTGAAGCTAAAATGTGAGCCAAAAATTTCGGCTGTTTTTCGATATAATTTTTTAGTTTTGTATTATCAATATAACTTCTTAAAAATGCAATAACTGAAATTATTGTAAATAACAAGAATAAAATCTTTATTGTGTCATAGATGAAAAAGTGCAGGGCAGAACCGAAACTCGTATCGGCACTAAGCCCTAATATTTGATAAACAAACCAATTTGCAAATTTTAGAAACATAATTAAAGCTCATAAAATTTCTTTTTAAAATAATACGCTAAATTAACATAGAAATAGCGAAAAACTTACAAGAAATCTTTCGCTACAATGGTTGCGGAGGTTGGATTTGAACCAACGACCTTCGGGTTATGAGCCCGACGAGCTACCTGACTGCTCCACCCCGCGGTAAAAAGAGTATTATGCCGGAGGCCAGACTTGAACCGGCACAGATATTGCTATCCGAGGGATTTTAAGTCCCTTGTGTCTACCAATTCCACCACTCCGGCAAAATATGCCGAGACCCAGAATCGAACTGGGGACGCAAGGATTTTCAGTCCTTCGCTCTACCGACTGAGCTATCTCGGCATAAAAATCAAAATCTATTCTGTTCCTTCCCCATTCTCCTCGTCTTCTAAAACCATATCCCTGCCATTTTCGCAAAGATCATTAATTCTAGATCTAAATTTCCCCATTCTCTCTGCACTGCAATCCTTAAAATCATTAAGAAAATTTTTTACTTTTCGCCTAGTTCTACATCCCCTCTCTGGTGCATACAAAAGTGCTATTATACCACCTATCAATCCACCTAAAACAAAAAATAAAAAATTATCATTATCTCTATTTGACACTAGACTTTTCCTTCTTCATAAAAATTTTTACCGCATCTGATATTTTAAAAATTATAGATAAAAAACTATTAAACTTTTCTACCTTTTTTATAGTATCTTTTAATAAATATCTAATATCAGATAAAATTAAAATCAGATATATAAAAAATATCACTATAACCAATGTCAAAACTGACATACATATCAAAATAGCAAGATTCATAAGACATCCTAAAAAATATTTTTTTATAATAATAAAATTAAATTTTTTTGTCAAATATTTTTATATTTTTAGTTTATTGTAAAATTAAAGTGAAAAATATATAATGTATGAAATTTTTTGACTTATCTATCTATTAAAAAGGATTTTTATGAAAAGAAAAACTGTTTTAGATATAAAAAATATGAAAGGTATTAGCCCTATATCAGCCTTGACATGCTATTCATATTTTAATGCTGTGGCTATGGACGAAGCTGGAATAGATATAATTTTGATAGGGGATTCTGTTGGAAATGTAATCTTAGGATATGATACTACCATAAAAGTCGAAGTAGAAGATATAATTTATCATTCAAAAATAGTTGCATCTCATAATAAAACCAGTTTTATAGTCAGTGATATGCCATTTATGTCGTATCAAGTCTCAAAGGAAAAAGCTATAGAAAATGCTGGCAAAATAATAAAATATGGCTACTCTAATGCTGTAAAAATAGAAGGTGGCGAAGAAGTTTTAGACAAAATAACAGCCATAATTAGTGCTGGAATTCCAGTCATGGGACATCTGGGTCTTATGCCACAAAGTATAAATAAATTAGGGAAATACTGTATTCAAGGAATAACAGAAAAAGATAAAGAAAAAATAATAAAAGATGCATTGCTACTAGAAAAATCTGGGGTTTTTGCTATAACTTTAGAATGCATTCCGGAAATTTTGGCAAAAGAAATCACTGAAAAAGTAAAAATTCCGACAATTGGTATAGGTGCTGGGAGATATACCGATGGCCAAATTTTAGTTGTAAATGACATTTTAGGTCTAAATTTTGACAAAAAACCTAAAAAATTCGTAAAAGTTTATAAAAATATTGGAAAAGAAATAAAAAATGTTTTCAAAAAATACAACAAAGATGTAAAAAATCATTTGTTTCCTGATATTAATAATATAATTAGGTAAATAAATGAAATACATAGATGAAAATAAAATACAAAATATCTTAGAAAAAACACAAAATTCCAAATCTTTTTCTATTGATGAAATTTTAGAGAAAGCTAAAGAATTAAAAGGTTTAAATATAGAAGAACTTGCATTTTTATTAAATGTTGAAGATGAAAAAGATTTAGAAAAGATTTTTAAGGTTGCATCCTTTGTAAAAAAAGAAATCTATGGAAAAAGGATCGTTCTTTTTGCCCCACTTTATACCAGCAATATTTGCACTAATAATTGTTTATATTGCTCATTTCAGGTCAATAATAAATCTCTAAAAAGAAAAGCTCTGTCTTATGACGAGGTAAAAACTCAAACTGAGATTTTGCTAAAAACTGGACAAAAACGAATTTTATTAGTTTCCGGCGAATCTAATATTTTAGATAAAAAACCTATAGATTATTATTTAGAATGTATAAAAGCTGTCTATGATGCCAGATATAAAAATAATAATATCAGAAGGGTTAATATAAATGTTGCACCTCTTACAATTGGCGAATTTAAAGAATTAAAAAATGCAAATATAGGGACATATCAAATTTTTCAAGAAACATATCATGAAAAAACTTATAAAGCCTTGCATACATTGGGATCTAAAAAAGATCCTGATAAAAGAATTTCAGCTATAGACAATGCTTTTTTGGCTGGGATTGACGATGTAGGGATGGGTGCACTTCTTGGACTTTATGATTACAAGTTTGAAATCCTTGCACTTTTTATGCACATAGAGGCACTTCAAAATATTTATGGAATAGGTCCTCACACTATTTCTGTGCCACGCCTCGAGCCATCATTTGGAGTAAATTTTGAAAATGATAAAAATTTTTATCATTTTGTGAGCGATAAAGATTTTAAAAAAATAGTTGCAACTCTTAGGATTGCTGTGCCTTATACCGGATTAATTCTTTCTACCAGAGAAACTGAAAATATGCGAAATTTTTTATTAAACTTAGGAATATCACAAATGAGTGCAGCCTCCAGTGTAGAACCTGGCGGATATGATAAAAAAAATGAAAACAATCAATTTATTTTGAGCGATTCTAGATCTTTAAAAGAAGTTTTAGAAAGTATTATTGAAAGTGGTTATATACCTAGTTTTTGCACCGCATGCTATAGAAAATCTAGAACTGGAAAAACGTTTATGAATTTAGCCAAACCTGGAAATATAAAATATAATTGCCACCTAAATTCTCTAATTACTTTAAAAGAATATTTATTGGAATTTGGAGATAAAAATCTATTAGAAAAAGGCAATAATTTATTAAATAATGAGATAAACTCCTTGGGAAAAGATGAAAAAATTCTTTTAGAAAATATTTTTTCAAGGCTAGAAAATGGCGAAAGAGACATATTTTTATAGTAAATTTATAAAATCATGAGAAAAAAATAATTCATAGTTTAATTATTATTCTTTTTACAATCTATTTTATGAGTTGTTTAAAGAGGCCCTTTGTAATTCAATTGTAATAAATCAAACTCAAACTCTTACATCAGGACATAGTAGCAATATTAATGGTCATTCTGAAATTAAAAGTGTAAATCCTCGTGATATAATTTCTGGATATTTAACAAAAAAAGGATTTATTGTTTTGGATAAAATAGACGATTTTCTTATAGAAAAGACTTTAATCGTAAACTATGGAGAAAGCGGAAAAAGAAGTTTTGGTTTTGGATATGCAACCGAAACAACGATACAATTCATTACTGCAAAATCAAAAGAATTAGTCGCTTCTATAACTGCAGAAGGATGTGGTGATACAGAGGCCGATGATATAAAAAAAGCAATTCGAAAAGCTATAAACGCTCTTTTTTCACAATCTGAGAATAATTTTGTTTAAAAAATGATATTTTTAATAAGTTTTGGAATAATATTATTTCTTTTCTTAATTCCATTAATTCGACTAGGAATTTATTTTTCTGATCCAAAAGTTCGAGGGAAAATTGGCGAAACCTATGTTGCCAGGATTTTAAACAGTCTTCCAAAAGAATATAAAATATTAAACAATCTAATTATCAAAAATGAAAATTTTTCTTCACAAATCGACCATATTGTAATCTCAAAATTTGGAATATTTGTGATTGAAACGAAAAATATTAAAGGCTGGATTTACGGATATGACAATCAAAAGTATTGGACAAAAAATGTCTACGGAATAAAATACAAGTTTTATAATCCTATTAAACAAAATAAAAGTCATTGTCTCGCATTAAAAAATTTTCTTAATCTAAAAGAATCTATTTTTATTCCAATAGTTGTATTTTCAGATTTTGCAGACATAAAGTCAGACTTTAAAGACATAGTAATAAATATGTCTGACTTAAAAAACTATATAAAAAGTTTTACTACAATCCGCCTTTTAGGCACTCAAGTAAATAATATTTTTGAAAAATTACAAAAATACCCAGCTACCCAAGAAGAAACAATAAAACATATTTCTAAAATTTATCAAAAAAAAGAAAAAGAATATGAAAACATAAAAAATAATATTTGTCCTAAGTGTAAAGGTTATCTTATAGAAAGAAAAGGAAAATATGGAATTTTTTTAGGATGCTCAAATTATCCCAGATGCCATTTTACCTTGCCAAAAAAAATTCTTTTCAGTTCGAAAAGTTAGAAAATTAAAAATATTTCTATTTAAATCTTATCTCTAAAAAATCTATAGTTTTAAATAAGATTTTATAAAATTTGAAAATTCGTCTAAATTTAAATTAGGTATCGCATTTCCCTGAACCAAATTTTCTTTCCCACCGCCAGAAAAATTAAATTTTTCTTTTAGTTTAATTAATAAATCTTTTGCAGAAAACAAATTTTTATCTTTAAAATTAGCATTTGTCAAAATTAAAAAATTCAATTTTTCTTGATTTTTCACAAAAAAACAAAACAAAAAATCTTTTTCTTTTATTTTAGTTTTTAAATCATCTATGACATCTAAGATTATTTTTGTATTAATTTTTTCAAATTTTTTAACCAAAAATACAATTTTATTTTCATTTTCAACATTCAACAAATCTAAATCTTTTTCCAAATTAGATTTTAAAATTTTAGATTTTAGATTATGTATTTCAGCTTCATAAAATTTATTTTGCTTCAAAGTATTTTCAATCTGCTCTAAAATATTGTCATTATTATTTTTAAGCAGAGCTTTTACACCTTGCAATTTATTTGTAAAATCACAAAGCATTTTATAGGCAAAAATTCCAGTCGTTCCCTCTATTCGCCTGATGCCACTAGAAATACCAGATTCTGATAAAATTTTAAAAATCCCAATTTCACTAGTATTTTTTACATGTGTCCCAGCACAAAATTCTTTACTGATCTCGCCAATACTCACAACTCTAACAATTTCTCCATATTTATCGTTAAAAAATGACAAAGCTCCAGTTTTTTTGGCATCATCAATACCTAGCTCTAAGGTCTCAACCGGATAATTGTATAAAATTATTTTATTTATTTCTTCTTCTATTTTTTCCAAAGAAGTTTTTGAAACCGGGGATGTAAAATTAAAATCAAACCTAAAACCATCCCGCCTAACCTCAGATCCTTTTTGGGAAACATTATTTCCTAAATATTTTCGCAAAGTTGCCTGAAGCAAATGGACGGCTGTATGATTTTTTTTAATAGAATTTCTATAATTTTGATCGACCTTTGCAGTGCAAAAAAAATTATTTTTATTTTCAAAAACCAATTTTCCTTCTACAATTTTGCCAAAATGAATAGCCCAATTGTCTTTATATTTTTTTTCTGAACCCAGAGAATATTTTTTACTTTTTTCAACAGAAAATATTACTTTTTCGTCATTATTTAAAATTTCTATTGTTCCAATATCGCTTTTTTGACCACCAGACTCTGTAAAAAACGGAGTTTCTTTTAAAATAATTCCCAGCTCTCCACTAGTTTTATCTATACGCTCATTATTTTCAAAAAAAGATATTTTATCGTTTTCAATTTTAAAAATTTGCAAAACTTCTGTTTTTATTTCTAGGTCAACATAACCACGAAAATTTTGTTTCTCGTTAAAAATTTCTAAATCTAATTTATTTACAAAGTCTTCTTCTTTATGCCAACCTTCTGTAAAATTTCTGGATTTTTCTTTTTGCTTTTGCATTTCTATTTTATATGTTTCATAATCTATCTTTAAATTATTTTCTTTCGCTAGTTCCTCGATGATATCCACCGGCAACCCAAAAGTATCAAAAAGTAAAAAAGTATCTTCTCCAGAAATTTTGTCCAAATTTTTCTCTTTTGTTTTATTACAAATTTCATAAAAAATTTTCTCTGCATTAGAAATAGTATTTGCAAACTTTGTTTCCTCACTAGCTAAAGTATTTATGATTAAATTTTTATTTTTTGATAAATCTTCGTATGAAACTGACATAATTTCTATTATTTTTTCTGCAACAGTAGCACAAAAATTATAAAGCCCACATTTATTCCCAAACATGATAGCTCGCCTTATTAATCTTTTTAGTACATAGCCCCTGCCTTCATTTTCTGGCAAAACTCCATCAGAAATCATAAAGACACTGCTTCGCATATGATCGGAAATTATTCTCAAAGCTTTTTTATCTATATTTTTTTTATTCAAAATTGCTAAAATTTTATCAAAAATCGGCTTAAAAACATCTGTTTCAAAGACTGATTCTGCACTTTGCAAAACACTTAAAATCCTTTCTAGTCCCATACCTGTATCAATATTTTTTTGTTTTAGAGGCAATAAATTATTATTTTCGTTTCTCTCAAATTGAGTAAAAACAAGGTTCCAGATTTCCAAATATCTATCGCAATCACAACCAGGAGCACAAGTTGCCTTCTTGCAACCAAATTCTTCCCCTCTATCGTATAAAATTTCACTGCAAGGTCCGCAAGGCCCCACCTTACCAATACTCCAAAAATTACTATCCTCACCTAGCCTTATAATCCGATTTTTTACAACTATGCCTTCCCAAATTTTAAAAGCTTCATCGTCATCTTTATAAATCGTAATATAAAGCCTTGATTTATCTAATTTTAAAACTTCGGTTAAAAATTCAAAGGCCCAAAAAATCGCTTCTTTTTTAAAATAATCTCCGAAAGAAAAATTTCCTAGCATTTCAAAAAAAGATAAATGCCTTGAGGTTATTCCAATATTTTCTATATCATTCGTTCTAACACATTTTTGGATAGAAGTTCTTCTTTTTTTGTCAGTTTTTATCTTTCCTAAAAAAAAATCTTTAAAAGGAACCATCCCAGCACTTGTAAATAAAAGCGATGGATCGTTAGAAGGAATAAGGGAATCACTTTTCTCTATGATATGCCCTTTGCTTTGAAAAAAATCTAAAAATGCTTTTCTCATCTCAAAATGTGTCATATAAATAAAATTCTCCAAAAAATTAAATAATAATTAATGTCTAAAATGTCTTTCGCCTGTAAAAATCATACTTATATTAAATGCATTGCATGCATCTATCACTTCTTCATCTCTAATAGATCCGCCAGGCTGAATGATAGCTGATATTTTATATTGATTTAAAAGTTCTATAGAATCTTTAAAAGGGAAAAATGCATCTGATGCTAAAGTTGCTCCTTCTAAATTAAATCCACTTTTTATAGCTTTTTTAATGGCAATATTTACAGAATCTACCCTGCTCATCTGCCCAGCACCAACACCTAAAAGAATTCCATCCTTTACCAAAACTATGGCATTAGATTTCACTGCTTTACAAATTATCCAGCCAAGCTCTAAATCTTTTATTTGAGAAGAATTTGGCTTTTCTACAGTTTTACATTCTCTTTTTTTAGAAAAAATTTTATCTTTTTCTTGAACCAAAAATCCGTTAAATATTTTTTTGTATTCTAAATCATCATTAAAAAAATTCTTTTTGTTTATAGGTTTAATTTCGATTATTCTTAAATTTTTTTTAGTTTTTAAAATATTTATAGCTTCGTCTGTATAACCAGGTGCTACAATGCATTCTGTAAAAATTTTAATTATTTCTTCTGCCAAAGGCTTTTCTACAATTTTATTAACTCCAACTATTCCACCAAAAGCACTTTCTTTATCGGTCAAAAGAGCCTTTTTATAAGCCAGAGCTAAATTTTCATCAACTCCGACACCGCATGGATTATTATGCTTTATTATGCATACTGCAGAAGACGGAATACCATTGACTAAATTATAGCTAGCTTCTATGTCCAAAAGATTGTTATAAGATAATTCTTTTCCTCCGTGCTGCACCCATGGAAGATTTTCTTCTAAAGTATTAATATAAAATCCTGCCATTTGATGCGGATTTTCTCCGTACCTTAGAGGAAGTTTTTTTTCTAAATTTAGATTAATAGAATTTGACAAAGAATTTCTTTCTTTACTAATTTTATTTTCTAAATATAAGCTAATTAAATTATCATAATTACTCGTTTTTGAAAAAACTTTATATGCTAAAAATAATCTTTTTTCTTCAGAAATGTCGCCTTTTGACTTTAACTCATCTATTATAAAAGAATAATCAGCTGGATCACAAATAGCCAAAACATCTTTATAGTTTTTCGCGCTCGAGCGAAGCATGCTAGGCCCGCCAATGTCTATATTTTCAATCATTTCCTCTAAAGAAGCTTCTTTTTCAGAATAAAAATTATTTTTCAAAAGTTTATCAAAAGGATAAAAATTCACGACAACCATATCTATATATGGAATATTATGTTTCTTGTTTTCTTCAATATGTAAAGGGCTATTCCTTTTTGAAAGGATTGCACCATGAACCCTAGGATGAAGAGTTTTCACCCTGCCTTCTAAAATTTCTGGGAAACCTGTAAAATCCGATATGTCTATATTTTTTATGCCTAAACTCTCGATATATTTTTTTGTTCCACCGGTAGAAATTATTTCTACCCCTAAATTTTCTAATTCTTTAACAAAAAAATCTAAATTATTTTTATCAGATACACTGATTAAAGCCCTTTTAATTTTCATATAAACCTCAAAAAACTAGCTCATTAAAATTGTCAAAATAAACGATACAACTAAATATTCTATCAAACAAGAACAAATTTCTATAAAAATTACTCTTTTAGGAATGCTGGATCTTTGAAATAAAAACAAAAATTCAGGAACAATTTTTATTGCAATTATAATTAAATAAAAAACTACTGCATTAACAAACATTCCACTATCGAGAGATGAATAAATAATAATATATACAAAAATTAAAGTAAGTGCCTTTATCAAAGAAAATATGAACTTTTTAATAAAAAACTTAATTTTATTTTTATCAAAAAACTCGGAAGCTATAAAACTTTCGTTTTTTATGTGAAAAAAATAATCTTTTATAATATCTGTTAAAAACCAAATTAGAGATAAAGAAATTATTATCATTAAAAAAAATACCATAAAATTACTTCCTTTATTTATGAACTAATAAAATTTATTATTTATTTTTAATCTATTGATGCCGAATGGATATTCTTCTAAAATAACACCTTTTATGTCTAATTTTACTTTTATTTTTAGATCTATTGTAGTAAAATCTATAGGTTTGTGATAAAATTTTTTCGTAATATCTAAAGGAATTTTGCACTCTATTATATCTGAAAACTTTATAATACCACCTATAGCCTCTATATTAAGAGTATCATTTTCGTTAACAATATAAGATACAATTTCTTTGTTTCTCACGATCAACATAATCTTAAAAATAGGGAAAATATCAAAATCTATAAAAAAATTATTTTCATTTTTGTTTATATCTAATCTAAAATAAAAATCGTCATCACCATAGCCAAAATAAAATTTTTCTATTATTCTATTAGCCTGATGCATTGCATTGCCAAATTTATTAGTAATAAGTCTTCCTGCATTATACCACTCAAAGAAATTAGTTTCTTTTCCATCAATTGTCGGATTTATATTCCCTACAATAGGCAAAAATTCTTGGGATAAGGTTTCCTTTGAAGTTTTACTTATAGGTTCATAAAATTCACTAGGAGCATATTCGCCAAATATTTTATAAACATTTATCAAATGTCCTCTAAAAAGCTCATCAAAATCTTTATCATTGTCAGAATTATGGTCATCTCCATACCACCAAAACCAGTCACTTCCCTCAGCTACATAAATCTCGTGCATCGCATCAAAAACCAATTTTGAATATGACAATGTATCGTATTTTTTTTCTAAAATTAATTTTTCTTTTTTTTCTTTTATAAAATTTCTAGTTTTATAAAGCAAATCCCAGGCTTTATTATCTTCTTCATTGCCTATCCAAATATCAAAATTATGATTTATCCAAGATGCAGGATAAATGCTATTTATTATCTTTTTTTCTTTTTTTCTAAGCATAAAATCAGAGACTTTTACAGTTTCAAAATCCTCGCTATTTTCAAATCTAGTGTATAATTCTTCTAAAAAATCATTCCCATCATTTGGAAAATATTCCCAACAATTTTCTCCATCTAAAATTATTGGAATAATTATATCGTCTTTATTTTGAAATCTATTTCTAATTTCATACAAATTCGAAAAAAAATTGTTAACAGCATCAAGTGCAGACATTTTTGAGTAAGAAAATCCTATTAAATCAGACAATTTTTTATCTCTAAAAAATAATGAAAGATCTTTATAAGTATATTCGTAATACAAATTGTTTTTATCAAAATTATTTATAGAATGAAACAAAACTTCTTCATCTGTCGCAACCCATTTTATCCCATTTTTTAAAATGAGATCTAAAACATCATTTGAAACTGACCCTTCAGAAGGCCACATCCCGTTTGGCCTAACTTTAAAAACTTCTTCATAATAAGAAATGCCTTTTTTTATTTGCTCTTTTGCATCTTCATAAAATCTAAAAGTGTTTTCTGGTTTAGGTCTATTAGGCTCCGAAACTTGCGATACAGAACTATCTACAAGTAATGGCAAAATTGGATGAAAAAATGGAGTAGTAGATATTTCTATTTGTCCTAAGTCTAACAATTTTTTATACATAGGAAGAATTTTTTTCATAATCTCTATATGAGAATCTAAAACTAAATTTTTTTCTTCTTCTGTAAAATTTTTACCCTTTATTATCAGCTCATTTAAAAATTTAAATTCTTCTAATTTTCTAAAAGACTGATCAATCCATGTCAAATTATACCAAGTAATTAAATCTCTATAATAATTTTCATCTAAATTTTTTAATTTATCGTCGCTTAAAAATTTTTCTAAAGAAAATTCATTCAAATTTAAATTTCTTGAACGAATATCTAAAAGCTCTTTATACCTAGGATAAATGTCAATCATTGTAGAAAAATTGCACATAAAAAAATTTTTTAGCAAAAAATATTTATCTTTATTGGTTAAAGTAGATACCGGTTTTTTAGATATAATAAAAAAAATATCCCGTGAGCCATTTAATACATAATCGTTTATTTGATAAATTAGTGATGGGACAAGATTAAAATTCATCTTTATATTTTTATGTTTTTCAAGCAAAAGTAAAGTATCATAATAATCTTTTACTGCATGAAGTCTAACCCACGGCAGAGAATAAATTCCAGCCTTTTCATCCTTATAAAAAGGCTGATGATTATGCCACAAAAACATAACTGCAGTTTTTCCCATTAAAAAATCCTTTATATAATAATAATATATTTATATATTAACTCAATTTTTTAAAGCTTCAAAGAGTCTTTTTACTTCTACTATTAATTTTTGATCGTCAGAAATGTCTCTACCAGAATTCGTCAAATAACCTCCTATCATAATGCCATTTGCCCCAGCTAAAAATCCCATTCCCTGAAAATCTTTTAAATTTAATTCTCTTCCACCACAAAATCTAATGTTTTTATCTTTTAAAATAATTCTAAAAATTGCAATAGTTTTGATTATGTCAATATAAGGCATAGGCTCATTACCAGATAATTTTATTCCATCTATTCTAATTAAAATATTTATAGGAACAGAATCAACATCTAAATCTGATAAAATATTCGCCATTTCTATTCTATCCTCAAAGGATTCTCCAAGACCCAAAATTCCGCCAGAACATACTGAGAAACCTAAAGATTTTGCTCTTTTAATAGTCTCTATTCTATCTTCAAAAGAGTGGGTTGAAACTATTTTTTTATAAAAAGATTTGCTGGTTTCTATATTGTGATGATACCTATCCATTCCAGATACTTTTAATTTTTCTAATTTCTCAATCGAAAGATTGCCCAAAGATCCACAGACTTTTATTTTAAAATTTTCTGTAATATATTTGATAGCTCTAGAAATAATTTCTATTTCTTCATCGCTCAAATTGTTTCCACTAGTCACTATCCCAAATCTATCAGCTCCATTTTTTTCTGCAAAAATAGCTTTTTCTATGATTTCTTTTTCACTTTTTAATGGATAAACCTTTGCATTAGTTTCATTAAAGCTAGACTGGGCACAATATGCACAATCTTCACTGCATTTTCCAGATTTGGCATTCATTATAGAACAAATTTCTAAATCATAAACATTATACTTTTTTCTGGTTTTATTCGCTTCATCTAAAAGCTCTGTTAAAGATTTTGACAAATATTCTAAATTTTTCATTTTCTAAACTTTTTATTCTCCGGAAACAACTTTTGGTTTTAAATTTTTTGCTTCTTTATTATCTATCATAACATAAGAAATAATTGTCACTTTATCACCTAGCATTCCTTTTCTCGCTGCAGGGCCAAAGAGCTGAATTTTTTTGCTACCTCTAGGAGCCTCCACTACATATGTCTCTAGTCTTTCTCCATTATTAAGATTAACAACTTGAACCTTTTCCCCAATCAAAAGATCTGCTTTTTCTATCCAGTCTAAATCTATTCCAATGCTCCCACGATATTCTAAGTTTATATCACTAACAACTGCTCTTTCTATTTTTGATTTTACCATAAACCTAAACATTTTTTTCTCCAAACTATTCTTTTAAATTTTATTTAAAATCATTTTATTTATATTAAAAATATAAACTTTTTCAAAATAATTGTCCAATTGTAAAATAAAACTGTGAAGGTTTTTCGCCTTCTTCTTTATCTAGACCGTATCCCCAATCTAATCTAATAGGAAAAACTGGAGTAGTAAATCTTATCCCAAACCCAAAACCTCGTTTCATTTTATCTTCATCTTCTCCGATTTTAAACTTTACATCTCTTTTTTTGCTCCAAGCTCCCCCCAGGTCAAAGAAAAACACCCCTTGAAGTATTGTCTGCTTTTTCTCTCTAACTATAGGAAATTTATATTCTATATTATAAACCATCCTATAATTTCCACCTTCATCTGGCCCTATATCCCCTCTATAATCATATCCCCTAACACTATCAGCTCCTCCTATAAAGAATCTTTCGTATATAGGGACATTTATAGAATTGTCTATCTCTTTTACAAACCCTAAATCCACATTAAAAGCTAAAACAAATTCCCAAAATAATGGGAAAAATATACTACCATTCGTTAAAACTTTTATAAAATCATTATTTCCGCCTAAAATAGTTCCTGCTTTTTTGATTGCTATTTTTTCAAAATTTCCTCTTTTCGTATAGTAAATATTATCTCTCGTATCTCTATATAAAGTCAAGGTAATACTACTAGTATCCTGCACTCCTTTATCGCTTTCATCTTGCAAAATTTTATGTCTAATAGACGGATCATCATCAACATCAGTTATTTCTACTCTATCAAAAGAATATCCCAGACTGATATTACTATTAGTAAATATTTTTTTTCCAAATTTTACAGCACCACCTTTGTGATATTCACGATAAACATCTGTTCTAGTATATCCAGAATCTTGGGTATAAACATAATCTCTATATCTTTTCATATTGAATATATCTATTCCAAATGCAATATTAGATTTAAATATATAAGGATCTGTAAAATTTAGTTGATAATTTTGCCTGGTTTTACCAAATTCCCAAAGCAAATTAACTTTTTGCCCACGACCAAAAAGGTTATTTTTGCTAAGTTGCATCGTCCCTATTACTCCATCTTCAGAGCTATATCCACCACCTACTGTCGCCATACCGGTTGGCTGTTCTTCTACTTTAAATACTAAATCTATTTTATCATCAGTTTTAGATTCCATATCGATATTAATATCTTTGAAAAAACCTAAATTAAATATTTTTTCCTGAGTTCTTTTTACTTTATTTAGATCAAAAATTGATTTTTCTTTTACAACGAATTCTCGTCTGATCACATAATCTTTAGTTATATTATTCCCTTCGATATAAATTCTATCAATATAGACAATATTATTTTCTACAATATTAAATTTTATGCTGACAGTTTCCTTTGAATCATAAATAATTTCAGCATCTATGTTCGATCTAATATAGCCTTTTTCTGCATAATAATTTCTGATTTTATACAAACTAATTTCAAATTTTGATTCTTTAAAATAATCTCCTGACTTTATTTCTAATAAATTTTTTAGTTCCAGAGTAGAAATTTTTTCATTTCCAACAAAGTCTATATTTCTAATATTATATATAGAGCCTTCGTCAAATTCTAAAAACAGCGAAATTTCTTTTTTATCTTCCGAAAGAATTCTATCCTTTTCTACAATATTTATATCTAAGAAACCTTCCTCTTTATAAAGAGCTTTTATGTTGTTAATGCCTTTTTTATAAAGACCTTCTTTAAAAACTTTTTTCTTTTTTAGGCCAAAGAGTTTTAATATTTTTTTTAATTTAAATTCTGTAACCCCTTTTATATCAATATCTTTTAGAACAAAAATATTTCCTTCCGAAACATAAAAAGTGATATCACACATATTTTTATCCGGGATTTCTGTAACAATATAATCAACAGAAGAATCAATATATCCTTCTTCTTTCAAAAAACTTTCTATTTTATCTTTTGCTAACATAATTTCTGTTTCGTCATAATAATTTTTAGGTTTTATGTCTATTTGTTTCTGCAATTTTTTTATTTTTTTGTCTACATTATTTTTATTATCTTCTAATCTTTCATCTTTTTTGGTTTCACTTTTTGATGTGATTTGGTTCATTAAATTACTTTTGGTAAACTTATCATTGCCGATAAATTTTATAGCGTGTATCATAGGCTTTTCTACAACTTTATATACCAAAATTATTCCCTTAGAAGTTTCCTGAGTATAGGTAGAAATATCACTAAAATATCCAGTATCTAAAATACTTTTTATATCTTCTTCTACCTTTTTTGAATCTAATATTTCTTTTTTTTTGCTTTTAATTTCCTTTAAAACTATAGATTCAGAATAATTAGAAAGCCCTTCTAACTTTATTTCCAAAATATTATTATTTTCAGAAAATAAATAATTTGTAAAACACAAAAACAAAAAAAACACAAAAAACATATATTTAGACAAAAATTTCATATTTAATCCGTTTATTTTTATAAAAAATATTTATTTGTTTAAAAATTCTTTCATAACACTAATAATTTTCACTAATTCTTCTTCTTTTATGATATATGGAGGCATTGCATAAATATAATTTCCAAAAGGTCTGGCAAAAATTCCTCTATCATAAGCAAAATTGACAAAACTTTTTATATTCTCATTATTTTTTAATTCTATACAAAAACAAGCCCCAAGAATTCTAATTTCCGAAACATTAGGATGAGAATAACTAAAAAATTCCTTTTTTATAATTTTTTCAATATTTTTTACTTTTTCAAGAAAATTTTCTTTTTCAAAAATATTTATAGATTCTAATGCCATCCTAGTCGCCAAAGGATTTCCCATAAATGTTGGTCCATGATTAAATGCAATAGAAGGCTCGTCGCCATAAAATCCATCAAAAATCTTTTTACTTGTGATAGTCGCAGCATGTCCCATGTATCCGCCAGTCAAGGCCTTCCCTATTACAATAATATCAGGCAAAACCAAATCCGAAACGAATCTATTTCCAGTCCTTCCAAATCCCGTAGCCACTTCATCAAAGATCAAAACTACTTCATATTTATCACATAAAACTCTAGCTCTTTCTAGAAATTTTTTATCATAAATTCGAAAACCACCCGCACATTGCAACATTGGCTCTAAAATAAAACAAGAAAATTCCTCTCCCATAGTTTTAAAAGCATTTTCTAAATCTTCTATTTTTGTATCAATATGCAAGACATCAAAAGTTTTATTAAAAAAAGCCTTGTGATACAATTCATTATCGCTGACTGCCATCGCCATAAAAGTATCGCCGTGATAAGCATTTTTTAAAGCTAAAATTTTATTTCTTTTATAATTTCTGTTTTTTTGAAATTGAATAGCCATTTTTATAGCAATTTCTACTCCGACTGATCCAGAATCAGAAAAAAAAGTGTAGTTTAAATCACCTGGCAAAAATTCCTCTAACTTTTTAGAAAGCATTTTTATAGGCTCGTGTTCCAAACCTGCCAGCATTACATGAGAAATTTTTTTAACCTGATCTATCAAGGCTTTATCTAAGATTTCATTATGATAACCATAAATTTTGCACCACCAAGACGAAATTGAATCTATTAACTTTTTTTTATCTGTGTGTAAATAAACCCCTTTCCCTCCAACAACTTTAAAAGGTGTAGGCATATTTTTCATCTGAGTATAAGGATACCAAATCAAAAAGCTATCTCCTTATAAATATTTTTTATATCGATATTTTTCTCAAAAATTATATTTTTATCGTTAAATTTAACTTTTGCTAAAAGTGGCAGATTGGTAAAATTTAGTATAATTTTTATATTGTCTTCGTGAATAATATTTTTTTTATCGTAACCATTAAATATTATTCCAGATGTTTT
>ONXP01000045.1 GCA_900321865.1 uncultured Elusimicrobia bacterium | reverse complement strand
TAACCTTGTAAAAGTGATAACTGAGATAATAGATTTTGTGCGATTGATATTGCTTGTAAAATTGGCTGTAGATGCATATAAAGATAATAATAGGGATTTGCTAAGGAAATGTTTTAAAATTAAATAATATGAAAAAATTATAGCAATAGAGGTATATATAATATGTCTACAATTTTAGAAAAAAGTACAAAAAATTTTTGATGATTATTTTAAGAAACAAGTAGGAATAGGAATAAAAGGGAAGGGAAAATAATATTGTTTAGTTACTCTTTTTTTATAAAAATCTAAAAATTTAATCATAAAGTAACAATAATTATCTTCACCACATTATTTTGAAGGCACGGACAATGAAAGAAAATTATAGAAGAAAATAAAATTAATTATAAATTAATATTGATTGATAAAGTAATATGAAAATGAATAAATAAACATAAAACTACTATAATTTAATTAAGAGTATTAGGAGGTAAGCTAATGGTTAGTATTGATAAAATATCAGAAAAAATCGCGGCATTTGGCATTCCTGGATTAATTTTTTTAGTAGCCTATGGATTAACAGGATTGGCGGGTGCAGCGGCAATAACGGCAGCTTTGGCAGCCATAGGTCCTGGTGGAATAATTGGTGGAATCGTAAGCTTGTTTGCTATAGGTTTGTTGTCTGAAGAAATTGCTAAATACGGATTCAAAGCTCTTTCAAAGGGAGTTGTCAAAGCATTGATAGAAAAAGGTGAAACAAAAGAATCAATTATAAATACGATTAATACTAAGTACAAATTTATTTCAAAAGATTTGAAATTGTACATAAAAGATTTAGTAGATAGTTATGATGAGAAAGAAAGTGAAAATGGTGAGAAACAGTGAGCCAATTATTTTACCATTATTTTAAAAATGAAAAAAAATAAAGGAGAGTTGAATGAATCAATTAGGAAAATTAGTTGAAATTGAAGACTTAAGAGAGGTATGGAAATTTGAAGAAAGAGATTTTGTAGCATTTGCTGGACTAATGACAGATAAAGTATTTGCTATAAGTATGAAATCTAAAACTATAAAATCTAAATAGTTTAATATTTTATAGTTTTTTGTAATATTTTGATTAGTTTTTGATAAGGAAAATAAGATGAAAAAAATTTTAAAGATATCGGTATTTTTTACTATTTTGCAATTAATTTATAGTTGTATCGCTTATCAAAAAATTACTTTTTCTAATAAAATTTATAACAATTCTAAAAAAGAAAGAGCCTGTATTATTTTAGGAGCATCGCATGATATAAAAAATACATTTTTAAAACCAAAAAGTTATTTTGAATTTAAAAAATTAAAAGGTAAAAAAATATCAATTTGTATAGAGAATGGAGAAACAAAATTATTTTTAATAGAACCGGGATGTTATAAATTAGTAAAATATCATATATATGATTGTGATAGGTATAGATATGTAAATATTCCTCCACTTAATCAAGAAGATATAATGGCAAGTTTTGAGGTAAAACCTGGAGAAAAAGTTTATCTAGGGCATATTATTACAAAAGAAATGAAATTTAAGAAAAGATTTGCTTTTTGGGCTAATTCGTTCACTAGAAAAATAATAGACTTTAAAACTGAAAATAAAGATTTATTTGATAGTTTAGGGGATGATTTTTTTACAAATTATAATAAAAATTTTAGAAAAAATGATTTTAATGCAAAATTAATGGAATGGAAGAGAAATAGATATTATACATTTTAAAAATATTTTTAAGATTATATGAATTATAAATATAATATTATGAGAGTATTTAAATGAAAAATGCAAAAAGAATAAAGATAATTGTTTTGTTTTTTGTTTCTCTTGTTTTTGTTTATGGATTTAAAAAAACTAGAGAGATTACTAGTGTTTCTTTAAAAACTTTTGATATTAAAAAAATTAGTATTTCTTTTGTAGATGATAAAAAAATGGATGGGTTTTTAGATAATATTTCTTTAGAAAATTATTTTAAAAAAAGATTATCATTTTGGCTAAATAAAAAAGGGGCAATTTTAGAGGTAGGAAATGAGGGAAATACTATAAATATATCTATTGATATAAAGTATAGAAGAGATATAAAAGATAAATTAATTTTTGGACAATTTTTGGAATATAATTTAAGTTTAAATAGCATGAATGATACCAAGAATCCTAAAAAATATATCTTAAAATTTGATACAAATGAAGAATTTTTTAGTCATGATGTTTACGAAGGGGAAGTGATTAGTTATGATAAATTTAATTGTTTAGGTATAGATAAGAATAGAAAAAATTTTAATTTGCAAAATGAATTTAATAAAAAATTTAATTTATTAGAAAAAAGAAAATCATATAATTATCTATTTTTGTCTAAAAAGTTAGTCAATGCTTTAAAGAAAATATATTTAGTTGGAGAAATAGGTTATGATGATATGTTTGAGAGAATTGATTTTGATGAAATTATAGAACTCACAGCAAGAGAAATAATTAGATTATCTAAATAAAATTTATATGAATTTTGTAAAAATTTTTAATTGGATGGGAAATATATGAAATATTTAAAGTACTTGTTAGTATTGTGTTGTCTGTTTGGTTGCATTGTAAATAAAAATGTTAATTCTACTCAGCATAAAAAATTACCTAAAGATATAAAATTTAATTTAAAAATAAATATTGATGTTTTAGACGATAATAAAATAAAAGGCTTTAAATCTTCAAAAGATTTATCAGTTTATTTTAAAGATAGACTGGTTCATTTTTTGAAATTACAAAAAATCCCTTTATCTAGTGGTGAAGATGCATCATCAGTAGATATTTATGTAGGGATGAAATATAGACGAGATATTTTTATCGATATTGTAAATATTACAAGTATGGCAAATAAAGAAAAAACAAAGCCTCATATTTATGGGCAATTTTATAGATTAGATATAAAATTTGAAAACGAAAATCAAAATTTAAAGAATATTCATATAGAAAATGAAATGTTGGGTAAAAAATATTTTAACAATACAAAATATGAAGGGGATTTTCAAAAATTTACTGAAAGATATGATGCGCAGATGAATTTCAAAAGAGATATTAGTGTTATAAGACATCTTCTCTTTTATCAAAAAATAAACAATATTTCAGCAAATAAAAATAATTTTATTCGTAAAAAATCTTTGAATTATAAACTATTAACAAACAAATTAATAAAATTATTGGAGAAATTTCATATATTAGGAATGACGAGTTTTGATGATTACTATGAGCTTAAGTATTTTGATGAGATTGCAAAAGAAGTAGCTAAAAGTATAAAAAATGCTAAAAAAACACTTTATTATTAGGAAATTTTTATGAAATTAGGAATAAATATAGATCATGTTGCGACTCTTAGAGAGGCTAGGGGGGAGGAATATCCTAGTCCAATGGAAATAGCTCTTTTGTCTGAAAAAAGTGGGGCGGACGGTATAACTATGCATCTTAGGGAAGACAGAAGACACATAAAAGAAAAAGATGTAATAAAGGTCAAGGAAAATATTAAAACTAAATTAAATCTAGAAATGTCTTTAGCTCCTGATATAGTGAGTTTTGCTTATGATGTAGAGCCTCGTGATGTGTGCATTGTTCCAGAAAATAGAGAGGAATTGACTACGGAAGGTGGTCTTGATGTATTAAACCAAAAAGAAAAGATAAAAAAAGCTATTGAAAAATTGAAAAATAAAAATATTTGTATAAGTTTATTTATAGAACCGGATTTAAAGCAAATAGAAATGTCAAAATTTTTGGGTGTAGATGCTATAGAAATTCATACGGGAAGATATTCTAATATTTATTTTGATAGAGAAAAAAAAGATTTAGAATTAGAAAATATAAAAAAAGCAGTATTTTTTGCAAGAGATATTGGATTATTAGTAAATGCAGGGCATGGGCTAAACTATAAAAATGTTACAGAAATTGCAAGTATAAAAGAAATAAACGAATTAAATATAGGTCATAGCATAATATCTTATGCTATTTATGTTGGGATAGAAAAAGCTGTAATAGAAATGAAAAAATTAATCGAATGAAAATGAAATATTTTATTTTTATTTTTATTTTGATGATGTTTGTTTATTCTTGTTCATCTATTAGTTTTGAAAATTTTTTAGGCATTCCTAAAGAGACTTTAAAAAAATTATCAATGGTAAAAGATAATTTTAAAATTATAGATAATGACAATATATCATCTTCTGACATTTTGGTGAAAATAAAAGATTTTTTGTACAAAAATGAAGCTGATATTTATTTTATTTCTGATACAGAAATTTATGTACGGAATTTAACAAAAATATATAAAAATGTTTCAAATACTACGGAATTGTATATAAAAATTGAGAAAAAAGATAAAGGAAGCATTATAAAATTTACTTCTTTTAATATAGAATTAGCTGAGTATTTTGTAGATAATTTTAGTAAAATTTTAATTGTTGATGAAAAAATTGGGGGGCAGAGTTGAAAAAAAGTGTTGTTAGTCTTTGTTTATTTTTGCTTTTATCAAATTTCGTTTTTGCAAAAGAAAAAGTCTTTACGAATTATCAAACTGATTTTTTAACTCAAAACATTTTAAAAGATTACAATTTTATTTTATCTAGTTGTTTTAATGAGAATCAAATTATAGACTATGAAAAAGTTAAACTAAATGCCGATAGAATGAAAAAAATTTTAGATTTTTTTTATAATCATGATTTAAAATTTCAAAATTCTAAAGAAGAAATAATTTTTTATATTGCCTATGTTAATATTTTTTTAATAGATCATGTAGCAAAGCAATACCCTCTGAAATCTCTGAATATTTTTATAAAAGATAACGATATTAGAGCGCTGAGAAAAATTGAAAATATTAGAATTCCTTTTAAAGATAAAACCAAAATTAGAACTATTGGCCAGATTATTATGCATGTTATTACTTTGGACAAAGTGGTTGAAAATTATGGAAATGTCAGAACAATTTTTAGTTTTGATTTCTTGTCAAAAGATGCTCCAGGGTTTAATTTTTTATTATTTAATGTAAATTTGTTGAATAGAAACTTAGACGAAGCTGTAAGGCTATATTTATCTGATAAAAACATTTTTGAAATTGATAGAGATAAAGATATAGTTTATTTGTCTGGATTTTTTAAAAGATATATAAGCTTTTTCAATGTTAATTTTAATAAAAATAATATAATCGAAATAAAAAATGCTTATTTGTCTGAAAATGATTTAAATATCGTAAAATTTTTGTTAGATTATGTAAATCCTAATGATAAAGTTTTTTTAAAAAATAATTTATACAAAATTGTTTATAAAAGAGATGACTTTAGTTTAAAATGTATTTCTTAGAACTTTTGGAGGAAACATATAGAAAAATCAGAATATTATATAGATAATATTTTAAATAAAATAAATATAGTTGATATTATTGGTGAATATGTTAGATTGACTAAGGCAGGTTCTAATTATAAAGGGCTTTGTCCTTTTCATAATGAGAAAACTCCTTCTTTTTTTGTTAGTTACGAAAAACAGATGTTTTATTGTTTTGGTTGTCATGCTGGCGGGAATGTAATAAATTTTTTGAGGAAAATTGAAAATTTATCTTTTTTAGAAGCTGTTAATTTTTTAAAAGAAAAATTAGGCATAAAGGATAATGAGTTTTATATTTCTAAAAAACATAATAACGATGACAAAAATAATTTATTTGCTATAAACGAGAGAGTTGCTGATTATTATGTTAGGGTTTTAAATGTAAGTAAAAATGCTACTGAATATTTGATGGCTAGAGGCCTTGATAAAGAATGTATAAAATTATTTAGATTAGGTTATGCAAGGGATATAGCTGACGATGTGTGTAGGCATTCTATAAAAAATTCTATAGATTTAAAAATTTTAGAAAAATTGTCTATAGTTGTTAATAGTAATGGACGGTATCGTGATTTCTTTCGTGATAGAATAATATTCCCTATTTTTGATGTTAGAGGGCATATTATAGCTTTTGGTGCTAGAGTTTTAAAAAATGATAAAATTCCTAAATATTTAAATTCTCATGAAACAGAATTGTTTAAAAAACATAATTCTTTTTATGGTTTAAATTTTGCCTTGCCCAGTATAAAAGAAAAAAATGAAGTTTTGGTGCTGGAGGGATATATAGATGTAATATCTTTATTCTCTCGTGGAGTAAAAAATGTCGTAGCGACTTTAGGGACAGCATTAGGCCCAGATCATATAAATTTATTAAAGAGATATACAGATAATGTTTATTTAGTTTTTGATGGAGATGAAGCAGGAATAAAAGCGAGTTATAGAACATGTGATTTGTTTCTTAATTCTGCTATAAACTTAAAAATAGTTATCATTCCTGATGGATTAGATCCTGATGATTTTATAAAACTAAAAGGGAAAGATGCTTTTTTATTGCTTTTAAAAAATGCAAAAGATGAAGTGTCTTATAAAATTGAAACTTTGCTTTTAATAAAAAAATATAATATTAAATTGTTCCAAGATAAAAAGAATTTTTTAGATGATATTTTTGAAATAATAGTAGAAATAAAGGATATTCAAAAAACAAATTATGCTTTACAAAAAATATCAGATATTACAAAGGATAGTATAGAAAGAATTAGATTCTACTTTAAAAATAGTAAATATTTTAAAAATAAAAAGAATTTTAAAAAAGATTTAAGTGATTATAAAAAAGATGAAAATATTTTTTTAGATATTCCTAGTATAGAATTAGATGCTTTGAGATATATTATTTTTAATAATAGCATTTTAGACGAAGCAGAAAAGGAAATAAAATTGGAATGGATAACTAATATTCATATTAGAAATTTATTCAGTTTTCTTTTTAAAAATAAAGATAAATATAAAAACTTAGAAATAAAAAATTTAATAAATACAATTTCGTTAGATTATTTACCTGAACTAGATACAAAAGATTCAGAATATGTTGATAAATTATTAACATATATTACTACTAGAGATATGAATAAAGATGACATATACGATTTTAAAAAAAAATTATATGATAAATTTTTAAAAACGAAAGGAAAAGCATATAAAGGCAGTTTGTTAGATTATGTCAATGATGTTTTAAAAAAAAGGGAGATATAAATTGAAAGAGAACGAAGACAATAAAGATATTAATAAAAAATATGTGTTAGAATTAGTAAAACTGGGGAAAGAAAAAGGAACTATAAGTTATGACGAGATAGAAAATATGTTGCATGATAAAAATTTATCTATAGATGCAATGGATGATATATTTATAGAACTTTCTAAAGCAAATATTAAATATCAAGATAAAAAAGAATCGTCTGAAAAAGAAGATTTTAGCGAAGAAGATGAAGATTATTTGAATAATGAAAATTTTGAAGAAGATTCTAGCTTAAATTCTGATTTTCGTGAAACACATATTTATAATTATGATAACAATGAAGATTCTGAGAATACGTATGACATAAAATATAATAATAATAATGATGATGAAGAAAAAGCATTTGATGCAGCAAATCAAACAGAAACTGATTATAAAAACAGTGATTCAATAAAATTATATTTAACAGAAATGGGAAAAGTTCCATTATTATCTAGAGAAGAAGAAATAGAAATTGCAAAAAGAATTAAAAAGAATGAAAAAAAATTGCAAAAAATAGTCTTAAAATCTCATATAACTTTAAAAGAATTAAAAGAATGGGATATGCTCTTAAGAGAAGACGAAATAACTCCAAGGGAATTAATGCCTAGAGGGAAAAAGACGGATGAAGTTTTGCAAGATATGCGTGATAAAATGAGTGATTTAGTAAACTTGATAAAAGAAACAGAAATTAAAATAAACGATATAAATTTAAAGATTTCTAAGGAAAAAAATAAAGATAAAAAAGCACAACTTGCTATAGAATTAAAAAAATATCAAGATTTAATTATTGACAATATTATTGGGGTAAATTTAAATCTTTCAAAAATGGAGGATTTAATTCTTAGGATAAAAGATGTTGCCAAACAGATTAAGATGTATCGAAAAGAAATTAAAGCTCTGGAAACTTATTTTAATGATAAAAAATTAGATATAAAAACTTTAAAAAAGACCTATACTAAGAGAAATGAAAAAATTTTTGAAAATTTAGATGTAGACAAAGAAGAAATTTTTGTAAAATTGCGAGAATTAGATATTTTTGAAAAGAAGATAAAAAATATAGAGGAAGATAAAAATATTGTTGCAGATGAGCTTTTAGAGGTTAATTCTACAATTATTGATTTAGAAAATAAAATACATATAGACAAAACTCATTTGATTAAGGCTAATCTTAGATTAGTTGTAAGTATTGCTAAAAAACATGTAAATTCTAGCTTATCACTTTTGGATATAATCCAAGAAGGCTCTATAGGTTTAATGAAAGCAGTGGATAAATTCGAATATAAAAGAGGTTTCAAATTTTCTACATATGCAACTTGGTGGATAAGACAGTCTATAAATAGAGCGATAGCAGATCAATCTAGGACTATTAGAATTCCGGTGCATATGAAAGAAATTATGTCAAAATTGGGAAAAATTTCTAGAAAATTTAAGCAAGAAGAAGGCAGAGAACCTACAATAGAAGAATATGCAGAAAAAATGGATTTGCCAACTGACAAAATTAAAGCAGTCTTAAATATTATGATGGAGCCAATATCACTTACTACTCCGACAGGAGAGGATGAAGATAGTTTTTTAGAAGATTTTATAGAAGATAAAACCCAAGTTACCCCAAATATAAAATCATCTGATAAAATGAGAACAAAGGCTATAAACGAAGTTTTAAAAACATTATCTCCAAAGGAAGAAGAAATAGTAAAACTGAGGTTTGGGATAGGTTGTGGCTATCCTAGAACTTTAGAAGAAGTTGGAGAAATTTTTGGAGTGACTAGAGAAAGAATAAGACAAATAGAAGTAAAAGCTTTAAAAAAATTAAAACATCCGTCTAGAAGTAATATATTACAAGAATATTTATATTGACATATATTAATATTTATATATAATGACTTTAATTTTGGGACCATAGCTCAGTTGGTTAGAGCAACTGACTCATAATCAGTGGGTCGTAGGTTCAAGTCCTACTGGTCCCATTTTTTTATTTTTTCGTGTTTTCTTTATTTTTATAGGGATTTTTATGGAGAATGTAGTTATAGTTGGGGCATCTGGGTATACAGGGCGTGAGCTTGTAAAAATTTTAACCAGGCATTCAAAAGTAAAAATTTCTGCTATCATATCCAATAATAATTCTGGGAAATTTGTTTGGGAATTATATCCTGATCTAAAAGGGCTATGTGATAATTTAATTTTTGAAAAGTATGATAGGATGTCTTTGTTATCTCGTGGGGATATATTTTTTTATGCATTGCCTCATGGTATTAGTATGAAATATATTGACGACGATTTTTTAAACAAAAAAATAAACATTGATTTATCTGCAGATTTTCGTATAAAAGAAAAATTTATTTATGAAAAGTGGTATAAAAATGTTCACATTCATTCTGAATATTTAGAAAAAGCTGTTTTTGGACAATGTGAGATAAATAGGGCTTTAATAAAAAATTCTAAATTTATTGCAAATCCTGGGTGTTATGCTACTAGTATGATAGTGCCATTGTATCCGCTTATGAAAGAAAATCTAATAGATTTAGATTATGATATCATAATAGATTCAAAGTCAGGAGTATCTGGTGCTGGTAAAAAATTAGATAATATGTATCTTTTTAATGAGCAAAACGAAAATTTTTTACCATATAACCCTTTGGGACACAGACATATTCCAGAGGTTGTTGAATTTTTAAAAGAAAAAACTGATAATAAAATTTCTTTAACTTTTGTTCCACATCTTTTACCTCTAACCAGAGGAATATTATCCAGCATTTATATAAAATTAAAAGAAAAAATCTCCCTAGATAAAATCAAAGAAATATATAACCAATATTATGGCAATGAGTTTTTTATAAGATTGTTAGATAAATTACCTTCTATTAAAGGGGTAGCTTACACTAATTTTTGTGATATAGGTTTTGCTTGTAATGAGGATGCCAAAATATTAGTCGTGTTTTGTGCTATAGACAATCTGTTAAAGGGGGCTTCGGGGCAAGCGGTTCAGAATATGAATATAATTTTAGGTTTTGATGAAAAAGAAGGATTAATTTAGAGAGAGGGTTTTATGAAAAAAACATTTTTTTCTCTTTATAAAAAAATATTTTTCATTCCGTTTTTGTTTCTTATTTGTTTATCTGGTTTGTTTTCTGCTAGGTATTTTGATGATCCAGAAAAATTGTTTGAATATTATAGTTTAGAGCCTACATATATTTCGTCTTTTTTTACAGTTTTACCTAATGATTTTAGTGTAAAAACGACAGAGTTTTCAAAATATAAAAATAATCTATTATTTTCTATAATTAAATATGTTTCGAAAGGCATAACCTTAGATATAGAAAAATATAAAAACAAAGAAGTTGAGATAAAATTTTATAACATAATAGATAAACTAAAGAAAGAATTATTTCCTTATACCAATGATTATGAGACAATTGGGATTGCTGTGATTTTTGATAAAAAAATTATAGGGAATTTGTTAATAAATAAATATTATATCATTTCTGTAGACGGATCAAAAACCATAAGATACGATGTCTCTAATGAAAAATTAGAGGAAATTTTAGAAATTGTCAAAAGTAAAAAAGTAGAGTCAAGGGATGTATATTTAAAAAACCTAAAATTAGAAGATTTTTTAAAAGAATTAGTAAAAGACATTTCTGAGAAGAATCTGGATAATATTTATTCATATTTTTCTTATGAGTATAAATTTAAACTTTTGTTTGGCAATTTTTTAAAAGAATATTTTAATTATAATATAAAAAATTTATTTTTTGGGAATATTGATAATTTAAAAAAAATTTCATCTTCAGAAATAAAACCGATAGTTTATCAGCCTGGATTTAATAGCAAACAATTATTTGAGTTAAATTTAAAATTAATTGAAGAAAAAAATGGAAAAGAATTAGAAACAGAAAAAAATTTTTTAATCATATTTTCTTATTCCAAGACTTTTGGTTATAGAATAAGTGATATTCAGTTAAACAAAAAAGAAAATAAAGATTCTGTCTCTGAGTATAAAAAGAAAACGATTAAAAAATCGAGTAAAAAATAAAATTAATTTATAATTTTGAGGGAAGTTTTGAAGTGAAGACTGTAGGGTTTATTATATCAAATCAAAATTTTAGAGATGAAGAACTTTTTTATCCTTTGGATATCTTGGAAGCTAAAGGCATAAAAAACATAATAATTTCCCTAGAAAAGAAGGAATGTTTTGGAAAGCTAGGAGCAAAAATAGAGCCTGACTTGGCTTTAGAGGATGTAAATATAAATGATTTTGATGCTATAGTTTTTGTTGGCGGAGCTGGATGCAGAGATTTTTGGTATAACAATATAGCACATAAAATTTGTCAAGACATGAAAAATTCTAAAAAACTTTTGGCTAGTATTTGTTCGTCTGTTGCGACTTTAGCTTATGCTGGAGTTTTAAATGGAGTGAGAGCGAATTCCTTTAAGACAGAAAGAGAAATTTTAAAGGATAATGGAGCGATTTTGTCAGATGATGGATTGGTTTTTGATGAAAAACATAAAATTCTTACAGCTAATGGCCCTGAAATGGCTAAAGATTTTGGGAAAAAAATATTAGAAATATTATAAATTGTTAAATATTCATTATAAGTTCAATTAATTTTTATGCAAAATCAATAATTTTATTAAAAATTTGGGTATAAAATGTTAAACAAAATAACTGGCAAAACTAAAATTTTGGGTGTTTTTGGAAATCCTATTGAGCATTCTTTTTCGCCGATTATGCATAATTTAGCTTTAAAAGAATTAAATTTGGATTATGTTTATGTTCCTTTTTTGGTCGATGATATAGGGTTAGCCGTAAAATCTATAAAGGCTATGAATATTACTGGGGTAAATGTTACCATTCCTTATAAGCAAAAAGTGATTCCATTTTTGGATGAATTAACCCTAGGAGCAGAAAAAATAGGTGCAGTAAATACTATAATTAATAAAAATGGATATCTCTTAGGTGATAATACTGATGGTCTAGGTTTCATAAAAGCTTTAGAAGAAAATTTGAAAATTAATATAAAAGGAAAAACTTTTTTTATTTTTGGAGCTGGTGGAGCATCTAGAGCTATTTCGGTTTCACTAGTTTTGTCAAAGGCTGAAAAAGTTTTTGTATATGATATTGATAAAGAAAAATCAAAAAGTTTAGAAAATATTTTTACAAATAAAATAATATCATCAGAAAATATAGAAAAAGATATTAAAATTTCTGACATTGTGATAAATGCCACTCCTATCGGTATGAGTGAAAAAAAGGATGAATTTCCATTTTCACCTGATTTATTGAATAAAAACCAAGTATTTTATGATATTATTTATAATCGCAAAACTCCGATGATTAAATATTGTGAAGAAAATAATATAAAAAGTTTAAATGGGCTGGATATGCTTTTATACCAGGGAGTAATTTCATTTTACAAGTGGACAAATATCGAGCCTCCTGTGGAATCAATGAGAAAAATTTTAATAGAAACTTTAAAAAATAAATAGGTTTTTTATGGATATAAAAGAAGAAGCTTTAAAAAAGCATAAAGCCTGGCAGGGCAAAATAGAAGTAATTTCTAGAGTTAATATAAAATCTAGAGAAGATTTATCTCTCGCTTATACTCCTGGTGTTGCTGAGGCATGTCTTGAGATAAAAAACGATAATAAAAAAAGTTATGAGTTAACTAGGCGTGGGCATTTGGTTGCGGTGATTACGGATGGCTCGGCGGTTTTGGGGCTGGGGAATATAGGTCCAGAGGCATCTATGCCAGTAATGGAAGGGAAATGTGTTCTTTTAAAGGAATTTGCAGGTGTTGATGCTATTCCTATATGTCTAGATACGAATGATGTGGATGAGTTAGTTAGAACGATTTATTTAATATCAAAAAGTTTTGGAGCGATAAATTTAGAAGATATTTCAGCACCGAGGTGTTTTGAGATAGAAAAAAGATTAAAAGAGATTTGCGATATTCCAGTTTTTCACGACGACCAGCATGGGACTGCTATTGTCTTAGGGGCAGCTTTGTATAATGCTTTTAAATTAACTGGGAGAAAACTTGGTGATGCAAAAATAGTTATAAATGGGGCGGGAGCGGCAGGAATAGCTATAGCTAGGCATCTAATAAATATGAAATTTGGGAATGTTATTTTGTGTGATATTAATGGTGCTATTTATGATGGAGCGGAAAATCTAAATCCTTATCAGGCTGAAATGTCAAAAATAACTAATCTTTTTAAGGAAAAAGGCTCTTTAAAAGATGTTATTAAAAATAGCGATGTATTTATTGGTGTATCTAGAGCAAATTTAGTAGACGAGGAAATGATAAAATCTATGAACCATGATTCAATAGTTTTTCCTATGGCGAATCCTATTCCTGAGATTATGCCTAGCCTTGCCAAAAGTTATGGAGCTAGAATAGTGGGTTCAGGCAGGTCTGACAGTAAAAATCAAATAAACAATCTTTTAGCATTTCCTGGCATTTTTAAAGGGCTTTTGGAATCGTCAGCCAAAAAAGTTACAGAAAAAATGAAAATAGATGCATCCATTTCTATAGCTAATATTATTTCGGACACTGAATTAAATGACGATTATATTATTCCGGATCCTTTTGATAAAAGAGTAGTTATAAAAGTTTCCGAAGCTGTTAAAAATAATAAAGATAATTTTTAAGGTTTTTATGAAAGAATATAAAGATAGTTTTGGAACTATAAAGATAGAAGAAGATAAAAATTGGGGAGTGAATACCCAGAGAAGTCTAGAAAATTTTAAAATTAACACTGAAAAAATGCCTCTAGACGTTGTTTATGCTATTAGCATTATAAAAAAAGCTTGTGCTTTGGTAAATTTTAAAAATCAAAAATTAACTCTTTCGCAAAAAGAAGCAATAATAAAAACAATCGATGAAATTTTAGCAAAAAAGTATAATATGGAATTTCCTTTGAGTCTTTGGCAAACAGGTAGTGGAACCCAGACTAATATGAATGTCAATGAAGTTATTGCCAATTTATCAAACAAATTGCTATCAGAAAACGATCATCTTCATCCTAACGATCATATAAATATGTCTCAGAGTTCAAATGATGTTTTTCCTAGTGCTATTCATATAGCAGCTTTTTTGGCTGTAAAGAACAAACTTTTTCCAGTTCTTGATTATGCTATTAAAATTTTAGACAACAAAATTGACGAAAATAAAGATGTTATAAAAATAGGTAGAACTCACTTGCAGGATGCCGTGCCTATTACTTTGGGGCAGGAATTTTTAGGGTATTTAGGAATGTTAAAAAACGATAAACTGATGATAGAAAAATCGCTTTTTTTTATAAAAAATTTAGCGATAGGCGGGACTGCTGTGGGGACGGGACTAAATGCCAGTAAAAATTTTGGGAAAGATGTGGCAGAGGAAATTTCGAATATTTTAGGGGAAGAATTTTTTTCTAGTGAAAATAAATTTTATGAAATGACGAGCCGTGGAGAAATAGCTTTTTTACATAGCAGTTTAAAGGTTTTAGCTTTAGATCTTATAAAAATTTCAAACGATATTCGTTGGCTTTCGTCGGGTCCTAGATCTGGAATTGGTGAAATAACTATTCCAAGCCTTGAGGCAGGATCGTCTATTATGCCTGGAAAGATCAATCCTACACAATGTGAGGCTATGATAATGCTTTGCTATCAGGTTTTATCCAACGATAATAGCATTGGTTTAGGGGCGATGAGTGGAAATTTTGAGCTGAATGTTTGTATGCCACTTATAATAAACAGTTTTTTGCAATCAGTTTATTTGCTTTCAGATGGAATAAAATCACTTTTTAGTAAAACAATTTTAGGAATAAAACCGAATAAAAAAAAGATTAAAGAAAATTTAGACAAATCTTTAATGCTAGCGACGAGGCTTAGCCCTATTTTGGGGTATGACAGGGTGGCAGAAATAGTCAAATATGCCTATGAAAATGACTTAAATTTAAAGGAAGCTTGCGAAAAATTTGAATTTAAAAGTGAAGATTTTGATAAAATTGTAAAAGTTGAAGAAATGGTTTAAGTTATGCAAAATATCTCTATCAATGTAAAAAATATCTCTGTTATTCGTGATAAAAATTATTTATTGAAAAATATTTCTTTTAAAATTAATCAAGGCGAAAATTTAGCTATTATTGGACGAAATGGTTCTGGAAAATCTTTTTTGTTAAAGGTTTTGTCGACATCAATTTATCCTAGCCTAGGCGAAGTCGAAATTTTTGGGCAAAATACCGTAGGGATGAATATTTGGGATTTTCGAAAAAAAATAGGACTTGTAAATAATGATTTAGAATATTACAATAGAAATATTATAGTTAGAGAGGTGGTAGGATCTGGGTTTTTTTCAAGTATCGGAATTTGGGAGAATTTAGAACCTTGGCAAAATGATAAAATAGATGAAATAATGGAATTTTTTCATATAAAAAATTTAGAAAATAGAATTTTTGAAACGCTTTCTTGTGGTGAGATGAAAAAAATTTTGATAGCTAGGGCGATGGTTTTTTCGCCCAAAATTCTTATTTTAGATGAGCCTTGTAATGGGTTAGACTTGGCCTCAAAAAGAGAATTTTTATATGAATTAGAAAATTTAATAAAAACAGGAATAAATTTAGTTTTGGTTACGCATAGTATCGATGAAATTTTGCCTAGCATAGAAAAAATTATTTTTTTAAAAAATGGAGAAATTTATAAATCTGGTGATAAAGACGATTTGATGAATAGAGAAAATTTAAAAAATGTTTTAGATATTGACATTTTTATAAATAAAAAAAGCGGTTTTTTTTATCCTGAATTTTAGTTTTAATTTTAGGAAGATGTTGAACTTTTTGGAGAAGAGAAATAGATGTTAACTTTTTGTTATAGTGGAGCCATTGAGGGGATAGATGGGGCTTTAATAGAAATAGAAATAGACACCCAAAATGGCATTCCAATGTTTAATATTGTAGGACTTCCTGATGCATCGGTAAAAGAAAGTAAAGACAGAATAATCCCAGCCATAAAAAATTCTAACTTTTGTTATAAATCTAAAAAAATTACTATAAACTTAGCTCCTGCGGATATAAAAAAAGAAGGAACATTATTTGATCTTCCTATTGCTGTTGGAATTTTAGCTACTATGGAATATATAGAAAATTTAGATGTTTTAAAAGATTATTTAATATTTGGGGAGTTATCGTTATCTGGAGAAATTAGGCACATTAGGGGAGCACTTTCACTAGCAATTTTAGCGAAGGAAAAAGGTTTTAAAGGAATAATTTTACCACAATCAAATTTTAGTGAAGTATCTATAATTGATGGAATAAAAATAATTCCTGTTAAAAATTTATTAGAAACGATAGATTTTTTAAATAATAAAATAGCTATAAAAAGTTATCATAATGATAATTTAAAGAATAATTTTTTAAATTATTATACAGAATTTGATATGAAAGATATAAAAGGGCAGGCACTAGCTAGAAGAGCACTAGAGATAGCAGCGAGCGGGAATCATAATATTTTGATGGTTGGACCTCCTGGTTCTGGGAAGACAATGCTAGCAAAAAGAATTTCTACAATTTTGCCAGAGATGACCATAGAAGAGGCAATAGAGACAACCAAAATTCATAGTGTCTCAGGAATATTGCCGAATGGTACTCAGATAGTGAGAACTAGACCTTTTAGATCTCCGCATCATACTATTAGTGATGTAGCTTTGATAGGTGGATCTAGTATTCCAAAACCTGGGGAAGTGTCTAAGGCACATAATGGAGTTTTGTTTTTAGATGAACTTCCAGAATTTAATAGGAATGTTTTAGAAGTATTAAGGCAACCACTAGAAGAGAGGAAAGTGACAATATCAAGGGCTAATAGATCTATAGATTTTCCTGCTAGAGTTATGCTGGTTGCTGCTATGAATCCATGTCCATGTGGATATTATGGAACTAATGTAAAGGAATGCCATTGCACCAGTATTCAGATTTCTAGATACACTAATAAAATATCAGGGCCGCTTTTAGATAGAATTGATTTACATATTGATGTTCCTTTAATAAAATACGATGAATTGTCAGAAAAAAAAGAGCCAGAATCTTCTGAAATAATTAGAAAAAGAGTAAAGATGGCCAGAGAATTACAAAGAGAAAGATATAAAAAAGTTAAAACCAATTCTGATATGAATAATAGCGATATAAAAAAATATTGTGAATTAGATGAAAATGGATCAAAAATATTAAAATTTGCAGTAGAAAAATATAAACTTTCTGCTAGATCTTATGCTAGGATTTTAAAAGTATCTAGAACTATAGCAGATATGGAAGGCGAGGAAAATATAAAAGATTATCATATAAAGGAAGCAGTGCAGTATAGATTTTTTGATCATTTTGGGAATTAAATTTTTATTAGTGGTTTATTTTTTATTTTTTTTATTTTAAGATTATTTTTGTTTTATTAAATAAGTTTTTTAAAAATTGTATTTAACTAAATATTTTTACTTTAATTTGGTTATTTTTTGTTAAAGTGATATTTTGCAGTTTGTTTTATTAATAATATTATGTAGTGATAATTTTTATATAAATATAGATTTTATAAGATTTATTTTTTTTAAATTATAGTTATTTTTATATAGATTTTGTGAAAGGATAATTTTTTAGTAGAAGTATATTAATTTTAAAATAAAAAAAATATTATTTATATAATTTAAAATAAAAAATAATTGACAAAAAATTTCTTATAAAATAACATAATACGAGTTTCATTTCTTTTTTGCTTTGGAGAGGTGGCAGAGTGGCTAATCGCGGCGGTCTTGAAAACCGTTGGTCCGAAAGGGCGCGGGGGTTCGAATCCCTCCCTCTCCGAGTTCTGTAAATTATATATGTGTGTGTTTTGTGTTTATCAATAATTTTTATATTATTTGGTATTTTTATTATAAAAAATCTCTTTTTTAAATATTAAGATTTTTTTGGAAGTTATTTGATGGAAAGAGTTTTAAATATAAAAGAGAAAGTAAGTCTAAATAAAATATATAAGTTTAATTTTTTTAATAAGAATTTTAATGATATAAAAGATTATTTTAATAGTCTTAATAAAGATGTTTCGCATTTTGTTAATTCTAACGATATTTGTACTCCTATGGAATGTGTGAAAGAAATGGTTGATACCATTCCTAATTCTTTTTGGGAAAGAAAAAATTTAAAGATATTAGATAATTCTTGTGGAAATGGAAATTTTCATGCTTATATTTCTACAAAAGTAGATTTAAAAAATTTATATTTTAATGAAATAAATATTAAAAGAATTGAAAATCTAAAAAAATATTTTGGGGATGATATTAATCTGAGTATAAAAGATTTTCTTACTTTTGAAGAAGAAGAAAAATATGATTTAGTTGTTTCCAATCCTCCTTATGCTAAATTTAATAAAGGGAAACGAATTTCTAAAAATCATAATCTATCGAGAGAATTTATCAGAAAGTCGTTAATGATTACTAAAAAATATGGATATATTTTATTTATTGTTCCTAATAATTGGATGTCATTTTCTGACAGAAATATTTTACCTAATTTATTAAGTCAATATCAGTTTATTCATTTAGATATTAATGGAGCTAAAAAATGGTTTCCTAAGGTAGGCTCCTCTTTTACTTGGTTTTTACTTCAAAAAGTGCAGAATAAAAATTCTTTTACAGTTACAAATAATTATGTTATTAAAGATAAACAGATTTGTAAATTAGATAAAAAAATCAAGTATATTCCTTTGTATTATTCTGAAATTGTTAGAAAAATTATCAATAAAACATTAAATAATGATAATTTATGTAAATATAAAATAGAAACTACTAGTTATTTGCATAGAACTACAAAAAAACAATTTATAAGCAAAGAAAAAAGTATTATTTTTAAATATAAATTAATTCATACTCCTACCCAAATTGTATATAGTAGTATTCCACATAAATATCAAGATGGATATAAGGTTTTTATATCACTTACTAATCAATATTTAACATTTATAGATAATTGTGGAATGACACAAAGTATAGCTTTTATTAGATGTAATTCTTTTGAAGAAGCAAAAAATATAAAAATGGAATTAGATAATGAAATATATAAATTTTTAAATAATATAACTAGATATGGGAATTTTAACAATATTAGAATATTACAAAACTTCCCATTGTATAATACATTTAAACTAACAGATGAAGAGAATCTTTTTATAAAAAGGTTTAATAAAAAATATTATGAAAAAAAATAAAAATAGAAATATAGTTTTATTAAAAAGTATTAATGATTTAAATAATGAATTTGATTATACAGATTTTAAATATAAGGAATATTTTTTTCATTTGTGTAACCTAATTCCTAATAATAATCAAGAAAAATTAGATATAGAAATTATAAATGAAGATTTTATAAATAAAGAAGGATTAGTCTACATTTTTGTTATAGAGAATAAAATATTTAAAATAGGAAATACTATAACATCTATTATAAAAAGAGTTCAATCGTATAATTGTGGAAAAGTGGAATATAGAATTTCTGGAACGAATTCTACAACTAATTATTTCGTTTTACAAAGTTTATTAAAAATAAATAAAAAAATAGAAGTTTTTGCTTTTTTCCCAGACAAACCAGAATATGAACTTTTTGGAAAAAAGTATAAAGATAGCTTTCCTCCTTCTAAAAGAGCAGAGAAAATTATTTTAAATGATTTTATAAAATTATATAAAAGGAAACCTATTGGGTGTTCACAAACTTAAAATAATTTTTAATAAGAATTGAAAAAATTTGGGAAGAAACTAAAGAATTTAGTGGAATGAGTAAGAAAGATTTTTTTGATTATTTTAAAGGTAAAGAAAATGGATATGCAATAGAAATTAAAAAATTTAAAAAGATAAATCCTATTGATCCTAGAAAAATAGAAGAATCTTTTTCCCCGCCTCAATCATTTTTTTATTTAAATAGATTTAAAAATATAAATAAAGCTTTAAATAATTTAATTTAAATAATTTTTAGTAAATTTAATATTTTGTTTTATTAGTAAGGCCATTTAAAAGTTATAAGATTAATAAAAAATCTTTTTTAAATATACTTTTTTATACATAAATTTATTTTCAGTTTTTCCATTTGAATGATAATGAAATTTATTCTGGATTATTTAAAAAATTTTAAATATCAATTTTTTCAAACATTTTTTCTATCTTTTCTGCAATTCTTTTTTGTTCTAAAAGTGGTGGGAGAGGGAAAAGGAGATTATAAAATATATCTTTATTCAAATGTGGTATAGCACTACCTTTTTTATTCTTTTTAAATAATTCTTTATTTAATTTTA
>ONXP01000058.1 GCA_900321865.1 uncultured Elusimicrobia bacterium | reverse complement strand
GAATTTATTGTCAATGTTGTTTTAGAGAATAAAATTATAGGAAAAGGGTCTGGTAAAAATAAAAAAGATGCAGAGCAATGTGCAGCAAAAGATGCTTTGAAAACAGATTTATTTTTTTTATAAAAGAGGATTTTATATGGCTTTTTTAGCAAAAGATATTTTGGAAATTTATAAAATTTTAGCAAAAAATAGAAAAAATGATTTAGGTATTAAGGATGTGTTTAATATTGTATCTTATGAATTAGAAACAAATGGCGATATTTATGATTTTCAAATTTTTAAAGAAAAAAATCTTTTAGATAACGAGAATAGTTTCGCAATGTATAATGAAACTTTTGAGTTTAGTGCTGAAGATAAATATAATAAAAATTATGATGATATAGATTTTAACTTAATAAAGAAATTTTTAAATTAAAAAATGAAGTTAATTATAGTTGAATCTCCTGCAAAATCAAAGACAATATCTAAAATTTTAGGCAAAGATTACAAAGTTATTGCTAGTATGGGGCATATTAGGGATTTGCCTAAAAATTCTATAGGAATAGACATAGAAAATAATTTTACTCCAAAGTATCAAATAGCGAAAGATAAAAAAGATTTAGTAAAAAATATAAAAGAAAACATTTCAAAATCCGATTCTGTTTATATAGCGACTGATGAGGATAGAGAAGGAGAAGCAATAGGTTGGCATATAGTTGAATTGTCAAATTTGCATAGTGGAGATTTTAAAAGGATTACATTTCACGAAATTACTCCAAATGCTATAAAAAATGCTGTTTTAAATCCTAGAGATTTAGATTTAAACCTAATTGATGCTCAGAAAACTAGAAGAATTTTGGATAGATTGGTTGGATATCTTATAAGTCCTATAATAGGAAAAATGATATATAAAGGCTTGTCAGCTGGTAGAGTTCAGTCTGCTACTTTAAAGTTGATTGTTGATAGAGAAAGAGAAATTGAAAAATTTATAAAAGAAGAGTATTGGACGATTGATGCCGATTGTCAGTCTAATAATGAAGACATAAAATTTAAAGCAATTCTTTCAGAAAATGATGGCTATATTTATAAAGATCGAGATATAAAAACAAAATTAGAAGCTGAGAAAATTTTAGAAAAGGTAGATAAAAATAATTTTTATGTAGAAAATCTTTTTAGTAAAAAATTAGAAAAATCTCCAAAGCCTCCATTTATTACAAGTACTTTACAGCAAATAGCATCTAGAATTTTAGGTTTTTCTTCTTCGAAAACAATGTCTCTTGCTCAAAAGCTTTACGAGGGAATTTCTATAGATGGTGAAATTTCTGGATTAATCACATATATGAGAACCGATTCTGTTTTTATTTCAGAAGTTGCTATTAATAGTGCTAGAGATTTTATTTCAAATAATTTTGGCGAAAAGTTTTTACCTAAGATTAAAAATATTTATAAAACTAAAGATAAAACAGCTCAAGAAGCCCATGAATGTATTAGACCGACTTATATAAATAAAACTCCTGATTTTTTGAAAAAATATTTAACAAGAGATGAATTTAGACTTTATGAGCTTATATGGTCTAGATTTTTGGCTTCACAAATGTCTAATGCAATTTTTGATAAAAGTACTATAAAATTGAGATCTAATAAAACTATTTGGATTAGTTCCGGTGAGATTAAGAAATTTGACGGATATTTAAAAGTTTATAAAATTGATGATATAAATAAAGATATTGTTTTACCGAATGTAAAAATTGGAGAAAAAATAAATATTTTAGATATAAACACAAAACAGCATTTTACAGAACCGCCTAGTAGATATACAGAATCGTCTCTTATAAAAACTATGGAAAAAAATGGAATAGGCAGGCCTTCTACATATGCTACGACTATATCGAATATCACAAAGAGAAATTATATAAAAATTGAAGAAAAAAAATTAGTTCCAGAAAAATTAGGGATAGAAGTTATAGATTTTTTAGAAAGATTTTTCCCAAAAATTGTAAATATTGAATTTACGGCAGAAATGGAAGAGTCATTGGATGATGTAGCTAGTGGTAAAAAAAATTGGATAGATATCTTAAAGACATTTTATTCTCCTTTTAGTTTAGACATAAAAAATGCAAAAGAAGCTTTGCCAGAAAAAGAATTAAAAAAATTTGGAGAAGTTTGCCCAAAGTGTGGGAGTGATTTAGTTTACAGAAAAAGTAGATTTGGAGAATTTGTTGGGTGCAGTGCTTATCCAAAATGTAAATATATTCACAAAACTGAAGATAAAATTAATGAAGAAAAAGAAGTTTTAGGAGTATGCCCAAAGTGTGGAAAAGATTTAGTAAAAAAAAGAAGTAGATTTGGAGAATTTATAGCATGCAGTGGGTATCCAGATTGTAAATATTCTAAAAATTTAGAGGAAAAAGATTTAGGGGTGTGTCCAGAGTGCGGGAAAAAATTAGTTGTAAAATTTGGGAAAAGAGGAAAGTTTGTAGCATGCAGTGGATATCCAGATTGTAAGCATATAGAAAAATATAAAAAATGATTAAAAGTTATTATAATTTTTTAAAAAAATTTACGCTGTTATTTTTGCCTTTAATGCTGTTTTTTATAGCTTTGGCTTTTTCTTTCAAGACTTATGATAGTTGTCAAATAAAAATCACTTTAGTTCATATTTTAGGAGCAGTGCTTTTTTTTATATTTTTTTCAAAAAATTTAATAAAAGTGCTAAAATTTTCAGAAACTTTTGATTTAGATTTTTTGAATGAATATTTTCATCCAATAATATTTTCTGTTTTTTTATTTTTTATTTATAGCATTTTTTCATATTTTATTTCTCCATTTAAAGTTATTTCTGTTGAGGAACTAATAAGAAGATCTTGTTATATTTTGATTTTTGTTAGCATAATTTCAGAATTTGATAACATAAAAAGAATTGAAAAGTTAATATTTTTTATAATTTTAGCAAACTTTATAACATCGTTGTATGGGTTAATTCAATTTGTCGGTTTAGATCCTTTTGCTTGGAAAGGGGCTTTTGGAAATAGAATTTTTTCAACATTTGGTAATCCTAATTTTTTTTCAGCATATTTGGTTTGGACTACACCAATATTATTTTCTTACATTTTACATACTAAAAAATATGTTTATTTATTCTTAATTTTTATTAGTTTCTTAGATATTTTTTTTACTCAGAGTAAGGCATCTTATATAGGAATAATTTTTTCAATCTTTGTTTTTCTTGTGCTTTATATCAGATATTTTTTACATAAAAATATAGATTTATATAAAAAAATTAAGAAATATATAATTTTATTTTTTGTGTTGTTTTTTGTAGGTGTAATGTTAGGAATAACATTTTTGATTAATAAAAGATTTGATTCAATAAAGTTTCGGTTGCTTACCTGGCGATCTACTCTTAATATGATATATAAGCCTATATTCGTTAATAATTTTCAATCTATAATTTTTGGTAGTGGACTTGGCACTTTTAAGGCAATTTATCCTTCATATAGAGATCCGGAAATATTTTTTATCGAAGGGGATAAACATAATACAGCTACCGAACATCCAGAAAATGAATTTTTAGAAGTTTTACATGAAAGTGGAATTTTGGGGCTGGGTTTATTTTGTTTAATGTTATTTTTGATAATTTATTTTGCTATGTCATTTTTGCAGGTTTTAGATAAAGAGCAAGATGAAAAATATATTGAGCCTAAAATATATTTAATAGGAGTATTTTCCGGATTAATTGGAATGCTAGTTCACAATTTAATGTGTGTAAATATGCGATTTGTGTCTAGCGGAGTTTATTTTTGGGTGATGATAGGAATTATATATTCTATTGTTAGATTGTTTGAATATAAAAATGCTTTAAATATTGATAATTTTAATAAAAAATCTTCGTATTTTATATTTTATGTTTTTTCAATAATTATTTTTTTGCTTTCGTTTCTATTTTGTAAAAAAGCTATAAATATATTTTTATCTGATATACATTTGAATAGAGGAATATATTATTCCAGGAAGCAAGACTATGATGTTGGTAAAATAGAGTATAAGAAAGCTATTTCCTTAGATAAAACTTCTATTATGGCATATTATTTTTTAGGGAATTTATTTTTTGATGAAAATAATCAAACTTTAAAATACGATCCTCTTTTTGATAATGAAAAAGGAGTTCCTAGAAATGATTATATGAGAGCTTTAGAAATGTATGATAAAGTAAAAACTATTGCTCCAAATTATGTTCAGGTTCATTTTCATGTTGGAAATATTTATTTTAATACTAAAGAATTTGATAAAGCTATAGAAAATTATGAAAAATATTTAGCTCTGGATCCTATTTTGTATAACACATATCTAAATTTAGCCAATATTTATTATTCTAAAAATGATTATAAAAAAGGGGATGAATTGATAGATAAAGCTTTAAGATATAATTTTAAATCTAGCGATGCATATTTTGCATTTGCTAATTTTTATTATCTTAATAATAATGTTCAAAAAGCGAAAGATTTTTTTAAAAAAGCGATAGAATTAGATTCCAATAATATACAAGCATATAAAAATTTAGTATACATCTACAGTGTGGAGGGAGATAAAAAAAATTTTAATGAGTTAGGGAAAAAATTGGTTTCAATTTTACCTAAAAACGATGAATTTGTTAGAGTTTTTAAAGAGGAAAAAATAGATGAATAATGAGGAGTTTTTAAAATTAGTTGCTAGAGGCACAACAGAGATAATTTCTTTGAAAGAACTAGAAAAAAAATTATTATCTAATAAAAAATTAATAGTAAAATTTGGTGCAGATCCTACAGCAAGTGATCTTCACCTAGGGCATACACTTCCTATTCAAAAATTAAAACTTTTCCAGGATATGGGGCATGAAATCGCATTTATTATAGGTGATTTTACTGCTATGATAGGCGATCCTACAGGTAGATCTATTCTTAGAAAACCATTGTCTAGAGATGAGGTTATGAAAAATTCTGAAACATATGTAGATCAAGTATTCAAAATTTTAGATAAAAATAAAACTAAAATTTATTATAACAGCGAATGGTTATCAAAGATGGGAATAGAAAAATTTTTAGAATTGTCGTCTAAATATACAGTTGCTAGGATGCTTGAAAGAGATGATTTTTATAAAAGATATAAGTCTAATACTCCAATTTCTATAGTGGAGTTTTTGTATCCTTTGATGCAGGGATATGATTCTATCGTGGTAAAAGCCGATGTTGAAATAGGTGGAAATGACCAAAAATTTAATCTTTTGGTTGGTAGAGAATTGCAAAAGGATTACGGATTAGATGAGCAGGTAGTAATAACTTTGCCATTATTGGTTGGGCTGGATGGAATTAAAAAGATGAGTAAAAGTTATGGAAATTATGTAGGCATAAATGAAGATCCTAATGATATGTATGGGAAAATAATGTCAGTTTCGGATGAAACTATGATGAAATATTATGAGATTTTAACGGATGAAAATTTAGATTTATTAAAAGAGGAGCATCCTAAAATTTTAAAAGAAAATTTAGCAAAAATTATTATAAAAAGGTTCCATAAAGATATAGATTTAGAAAAAATAAAAGAAAATTTTGATAAAGTTTTTAAGTTAAAAGATTTGCCGGATGAAATTAAAGAATTTTTTATAGAAAAAGGAGAATGTTTTTTAGAAGAAATTTTATTTAATGCTGGATTAGTTAACTCTAAAAATGAAGCAACAAGACTTTTGAGAGAAAATGCGGTAAAGTTAAACCAGGAAAAAATAGAGTATAAAATTAGAATAAAATTTAATCTAAAAGATGGCGATATTTTACAGGTTGGAAAGAGGAAATTTGTAAAAATTAGGATCAAATGTTAATTCATTAAGAATGAGGATGTGCCGAGAAAAAATCTTTTTTTAATTTTTGTATTTCTAGATGAGAATATATTTGTGTTGTTGATAAATTTTTGTGTCCCAAAAGTTCTTGGATAGTTCTGATGTCGCAACCTGCATTGATTAGATGAGAGGCAAAGGTGTGCCTTATTTTATGCGGGCTGATATGTTTTTTTATAGCTAAAACTTTCATATAGTTATTTACAATTCTAGATATACTTCTGACATTTATGTGGTCGCCTTTTTTATTTCTAAATAAAAAATCTTCGTCAGATAAAAAATAAGTTTTTTTGGTTAGATCTATATATTTTTTTACAAATCTTAGACTGTCATTTCCGATAGGGATTATTCTTTCTTTGTTTCCTTTTCCTTTGACCTTTATTGCTTCGGCAAAAAGATCTATATCTTCTATTTTTATTGCTATTAGTTCACTAACTCTGATTCCTGTAGAATATAAAACTTCAAAAATAGCTCTATCTCTTATCCCTAAAATATTTTCACTTTTTGGAGAATTTAAAAGATCAAACATTTCATCAATTGATAGAAAAACAGGTATAGTTTTTGGTTTTTTAGGATTTCTGATATATAAAAAAGGATTTTTTTCTTGAGGTAAAAATTTATGATTAATTAAAAATTTTACAAAACTTTTAAGAGATGATATTTTTCTAGAAATACTAGAAGGTTTAGTATTTCTTTTATACAAAATATCTAAAAATTTTCTAACAATTTTTATATCAATATTTTCAAACAAGACTTTTTGTTCTTTTAAAAATGAAAAAAACTCTAAAATATCAGTTTTATAAGCAATAATAGTATTATTGGAATAATTTTTTTCTTTTTGTAAAAAATCTAAAAAAACTTTTATTTTTTTGAAATATTCATCATTCATTAGATTGTTTTTTATAAAAATAATCTATTTTGTTAATTTGTTCACTTCGTTCTATAGCCAAAGAATTGTCCGGAACATCTTTATAAATAGTAGATCCAGCCCCTATCAAAACTCCGTCTCCTATATTTACCGGAGCTATGAGGTTAGAATTACTTCCTATAAAAGTATTTTTCCCTATTTTAGTTTGATGTTTTTTTTTGCCGTCATAATTGCAGGTAATCACTCCTGCTCCTATATTAATATTATTTTCTAAAATCGCATCGCCTATATAACTAAGATGTGAAACTTTAGAATTGTCTTTTATTGTGCTAGATTTTATTTCTGTAAAATTTCCAATTTTGACATTTTTATGAATATGTGAATTAGGCCTGATGTGAGAAAAAGGTCCAATTTTAGAATTTTCACCTATAAATGCATCTTCAGAATACGAATATTTTATTTCTACATTGTCAGCAATTTCAGTATTTTTTAGAAATGTAAAAGGCCCAATTTTGCAATTTTTCCCAATTTTTACATTTTCTTTAATGATGGTTCCCTGGGATATAACTGTATCCTCTTCTATTTCAGCCGTGCTATCAATCTCTATCGTATCGGGATTTTCTAAAATTACTCCGTTTAACATAAAATTTTTATTTATTAAATTTCTCATTTTTTGATTTGCGACTGACAAAGTAAATTTATCGTTTATTCCAATAATTTCGTCAAAATTATCTAAAGTAAAACTAGATATTTTTTTATTTTCTAAATATGCAATTTTTACTAGATCAGTCAAATAAAATTCTTTCGTAATTCCATTAGGCTTTATAAAATTTAAATATTTTTCTAAAAATTCTGTTTTAAAAGCATATATTCCAGAATTAATTTCTTTAATTTGTTTTTCTTCTTCATTAGCATTTTTTTCTTCAACAATTTCCATTATGTCTTTATTTTTATCTCTTTTTATTCTACCATAAGATTTTGAATCGGGAATATTAGCAGTTAAAAGAGTTATATCAGAACAAGTTTCAATATGTCTTTTCATTAAATTTTGTAAAGTTTTTTCTTGAATCAAAGGAGTATCACCAGATAAAACTAAAATGTTTTCACCCTGATTTTTAAAAAAATCTAAAGAAACCTTTAAGGCATCACCTGTTCCTAATTGATTTTTTTGTGAAATAAAATTGAATTTTTTTTGATCAAAATTTTTAAATTCATCTGATGAAACAAAATGATTTTTTATAACATCTTTTTCATGACCTAAAACTATAAAATATTTTTTGATATCAAGATGTTTTAATGAGTTAATAACCCAAAAAATCATAGATTTATTATTGATTTTGTGAAGAACTTTAGGAAGAGAAGACTTCATCCTAGTTCCCTTGCCAGCTGCTAAAATTAGTGCTAAGAAAGTATTTTTCATAACAAAAAATTATCCTATTAAAAAACTGGGATGGGAGGATTCGAACCTCCGAATGCATGAACCAAAATCATGAGCCTTACCACTTGGCCACATCCCAATTTTAAATTATCTAACTATTTTTTAATTTATCGTTATAAGCTAATAAAACTTTTTTTTCTATCAAATCGCGCATCTCATTAGTTATTGGATGAGCTATATCTTTATAATCACCCTCTTTAGTCTTTCTGCTAGGCATAGAAACAAATAATCCCTTTTTACCATCTATAATTTTTAAATTTCTAACGACAAACACATTATCAAATGTAATAGAAACATAAGCTTTTAATCTTTCTTCATTTTGTAAAAAAATGTTCACTTCAGTAATTTCCATATTATAACCCTCTAAAAAAAGATAAAACTATATTTCTTCTAAAACCCAAACACAATAATTAGTATTTGTCAAAAAATCTTTTTTAATAAAATTAGCTTTTTCTAAATCGTCTGTAATACCAAAAATAGAAGAACCACTACCAGACATCAAAGAGTCAAGCTTAAAAAATTTAAATCTATTTTTTACAATTTTTAATTCTGGAAACAGAAAAAAAGCAATTTCTTCCAATCTATTAAAATATTCAAAATCTAAATCAGTTTTTAAAAGATTACTTTTTTTTATTTTATCTGTCAAAGATTTTTTAGAAATATATAAGCTATTTTTATAAACCTCGTCGAATTTTTTATATATTACAGTAGTATTTACATTTATATTTGGATAGACCAAAATAATATATTTTTTATTATAATTTTTTATGGGAAGTAAATTTTCGCCGATACCAGCTGCAAAACATCTTTTTCCCTCTAAAAAAAAAGGAACATCTGCTCCTAGGCTTGCTGTAAAATCTGGCTTTATTTCTATATTAAAATAATCTTGAAAAAATTTTATAGAAGTCGCAGCATCACTAGATCCACCGCCCAGCCCTGCACCTAGAGGAATATTTTTTTTAAGTTTTACATTTATACCTTTATTTATTTTAAAATTTTTTTTCATTAAATCGATTGTTTTATAAATTAAATTATTTTCGCCCAAAGGAACAGGATAATCTCCAGAAACAGAAATATTAATTTTATCGTCATTTATAATTTCAAAATCTAACTCATCAAAAAGGCTGATTTCCTGAAAAATAGTTTCCAAAAGGTGATAACCATTTTTATTAGTCCCGACGATCTCTAAATATAAATTTATTTTAGCAAAGGCTTTGTATTTCATAATTTTATTTTGCAAAATGTCCCGAAAAAATTTTTTCTATTGTCATTTTTTGAAAAAATACTCCAATCCGTAAAATAATCTTCTTCCCAAAAAGGATCAAAATCTAGTTTTGTAAATTTTTTATTTAAATTTATAATTTTATTCATATCCAGCCACAATGTTTCAACATCAGTAGAAATATAAATTTTTCCTCCATTTTTTAATTTTTTATACATTAAATTTAAAAAATCGTTGTTTATTATTCGCCTTTTATGATGTTTATTTTTTAACCAAGGATCAGGATGAAAAATAAAAAATTTGTCTATAGAATTATCTAAAATATTATCTTCTATGCAAAATTCTGCTCTAGAATTTAAAATTATGGCATTTTTGATGTTTTGTGAAATAAGCTCATTCTTAAGCCTTAAAAAGAGAGGTTTTCTAATTTCTGTTCCAATAATATTTCTCTCAGAATGTTTTATAGCATATTCTTTTAAAAAAAAACCTTGTCCTGAGCCTATTTCAAAATCTAAAAAAATATTTTTTGGCAAAAGCAGAGAATAATCTATATTTTTTGTCCTTTCTGTGTAAGAAAAAGGATTGGCATGAGTTCTCACTCTCATAAAAAATCCTAAAATAAATGATTTTTAATTATACAAATAAAAAAAATAATTTTAATATAAAATTTAAAAATCGAGAGAAAAATTTTAAATAAAAATAAAATAAATAAAAATAAAAACTTGAAAAAATAAAATAAAAAAGTAATATAAAAATATCTCAAGGTTTTGGAGGTTTCCTTGTATACTTTCGTGCTAATTATCCATTGTATAGTTTGTCTTTTGTTAATAATGATAGTTTTGCTTCAAGTAGGGAAATCTTTTGGACTTTCTGGATTAGTGGGTGGAGGTACTAGTGAGGCTATAGTGACTACTGCCTCTGGTAATGTTATTTTAAAGAGATTGACTTTAACACTTGCTATTATGTTTATGGTTACATCTTTTTCTTTGACATTTTTGACATCTAAGAGAATAAATGCGAGTTCTCTTATGAATATTATGCCACCTAATCCTACTATACCTGATATGAAAGATCCTAGAGTAGTAGAAAAAAATAGTCTTACAAATAATGAAAGTGGAATCTCTGAAAGTGTAGCAGTTTCTACTGGTTCTAATGGGCAAAATTAATTTTTGCTGGAGTGACGGAACTGGTAGACGTGCACGTTTGAGGGGCGTGTGGAGTAATCTGTATGGGTTCGAGTCCCATCTCCAGCACTTTTTTAATATTTTTTATGCGGGAGTAACTCAGTTGGTAGAGTGCAACCTTGCCAAGGTTGATGTCGCGGGTTCGAGTCTCGTCTCCCGCTTTATTTTTTAGATTTCTTTTTAGATTGGTATTATAAAATTTCAATCTTTCTGTTTTATTTGAAATTTTTTTGTTTTAGCGCATCTTGATTTAAAAAAAATTAAGTTTTGCTTTTTAAATAAAAAAAATAATGCTGAAATATCTATTAGGATCGGATTTTGGTACTAATTTTTTAGATTATAAAATCAATAAAAAATTTTTTCAAAAGTTTAAATTTTTTATTTAAAAAACTTCTAAATTGAAAATTAAATTGAGTTAAATTAAGTCAAATAATTAATTTTTATTGTTACTTTACATTAAATTTTTAATGATTTTTGTTATATTTTATTAATTTTCAGTTTAATAAACATTTAAATTATTTAAAAATTTTTATTAAAAGTTTAAATTTTGAAATTTTTCTAAGCAAAACAAGTTAAATCAAATCAAATATTAATTTATTTTGATTACAAATAAAATTTTTTAAGTTTCTTTTTATTAAATTGAATAAATTAAAATCATATATTTTTTTATTAAAATTCTATTTTTAAAAATTTTTTTAATTTTTATCTGTAATCACAAGTTTCTATATGATCGTTATATATCCCTATACCTTGGAGATACGAATAAATAATAGTAGGGCCTACAAAGCTAAAGCCTCTAGCTTTTAAATCTTTACTAATTTTTTCTGACAAATCAGATTTTGCTGGAATATCCTTTAAATTTTTATATTTTTTATCTATAATTTTTCCATCCGTAAAATTCCAGATATATTTATCAAAACTTTCAAATTTTTCTTTTATCTTTAAAAAATTTTGAGCATTTTTTATTGCAGAAATGATTTTTAGTTTATTTCTGATAATGCCTTTATTATTCATTAATTCCAGAATATAGTTATCGTCATATTTGGCAACAATTTCAGGGTCAAAATTATCAAAAGCCTTTCTATAATTCTCTTCGCGATTTAAAATTGTGCTCCAGGACAATCCTGCCTGTGCCCCTTCTAAAATAAGCATTGCAAAAAGCTCATTGTCATTGTGAAGAGGTTTGCACCATCTGATATCGTGATAAATTAACATTTTTTTTGAAGAAAATTTCCAATTGCAACGATTTTTTTCCATAAAGAAAACCTTTAAAATTAAAAAATTTAAAATAAGAAAAATGAAACCAATAATAAACCTAATATTTTATAAATTTTATTTGATAAAAAAACTAAAATAAAATGCTTTTTTTAGAAAAACGTTTTAAATGTTTATATTTAAAAAGTTTAGTAAAAATTGAATTTGTAATTTATAAATTAATGGGAATTTATAATAATTTATTAGAATAGAATTGAGATATAATTAGAAAAAATTAATATAAAATATAAAAATTTGAATAAAAATAAAATTTTCTTAGTTTTGTAAATAAATGTTAATTTTTGGAAGGAAAAATGTCTAAAGAAAAAAATCAAATCAGTAGAGCCTAATATTAAAGATCTAGCTAATGGTTGGCTTAAAAATTATAATCTTGATTTAAATTAGAGCAAGATTCTTTGAATACTGAAATTGACAATGTATTAAATAAATATTGGTCAAAAATGGGCGGAAAAGGTGGCAATAGACTTGATTGCAAGTTATTATTAAGATAAAAATATGAATTATTGGCCAATATTAATAGAGTATAAAGGATACGAAAATAAATTAGTAAAATTAAATGAAATGGTCAGGTTGAAAATAGGAATAATAAAAATGAATTTTTATATAAAAACATTGATTCCTATGCTGTAAATGGAGAAGTTCATTATGCAAATGCACTTCTTCATTATACAGATTATACAAATATTATAGCAATAGGAATGACTGGTTATAAAAATGAAAATAAAAAAGATTAGAAAAAGCAAAAAATATTGTGAAAAATAATAGATAAATATTTATTTTTTTATAAATTCGATTGAAGAGTTTATAAAAAGAAAAAATGTCTAAAATAAAAAAATAATTTTTTAAAAATAAAAAAATATATACAATAAAATAAAAGAAATTTTTAGTTCCAGAGGTAAATATGTCAAAGAAGAAAATAGTTTCTGATGAAGATTTAGAATTTTTAGACAATCTAAATTCTGGAGTATATTCTGGAAATGTAGAAGCTGAGATGAAAAAAGCCTATCTAGAATATGCTATGAGTGTTATCATAGGTAGGGCTCTTCCTGATGTGAGAGACGGTCTAAAGCCTGTTCATAGGCGAATTTTATATGCGATGAAAGAATTAGGTCTTTATTATAACAAACCTTTTAGAAAATCTGCTACTGTTGTCGGAGATGTTTTGGGTAAATATCATCCGCATGGCGATATGGCAGTTTATAATACAATGGTGCGGCTTGCCCAGGACTTTTCCCTAAGGTATCCTCTGATAAAGGGGCAGGGAAACTTTGGATCTATTGATGGCGATTCTGCTGCTGCTTATAGGTATACCGAAGTAAAAATGATGGATATCACAGATGAGATGCTTCGTGATATTGATAAAAACACGGTCGATTTTTTCCCAAATTTTGACGGATCTAGAGAAGAACCTAGTGTATTGCCTAGTCTTTTGCCAAATCTTTTAATAAATGGTTCTAGCGGTATAGCGGTAGGTATGGCGACCAATATTCCTCCTCATAATCTGGGCGAGGTGATAGATGGAATTTTATATTTTATGGATAATCCTGAGGCTAGCATAAACGATCTTTGGAATTTTATAAAAGGGCCAGATTTTCCGACTAAGGGAATTATTTGCGGGAAAAAAGGCATTTTTAATGCTTATTCTACGGGAAAAGGCTCAATTAGAATGCGTGGAAGGTATGAGATAGAAGATTTACCTTTGGGGAAAAAGCAAATAGTTTTCACCGAGCTCCCTTATCAAGTCAATAAAGCAGTGCTTCTAAAAACTATTGCCGACCTTGTGAAAGATAAAAAAATTAATGGCATAGTGGATCTAAGAGACGAGTCAAATAAAGACGGAATTAGGATGATAATAGAATTAAAAAAAGACG
>ONXP01000043.1 GCA_900321865.1 uncultured Elusimicrobia bacterium | reverse complement strand
CAAAAATCTTTTATAACAATAATAAGTGTCTTCTTCAATAATAGTTTCTATATTTATAGCATCTTTTAAATATTCTAGAATCCATATTTCGTTTGTGATCTCTTCATACTTTTTTACCATATTGTTCATAGAAGAATTATATTTTTTCATTTTGTTAATTTCTTTTTGAATCCTAATCTTATCTTTATCTTTATTGTCTGAAATGTACATACGATAAAATTTTAAATATTTTTCTATAAATTTAGGATTTACATCTATTAATTCATAAAAAAATAGCATAAAAAGAAAAGGTTCTGGTTGAAAAAAACTACCACCTTTTTCACATTCTTTTTTATAATATTCTCTTAAGGAAAAAATATTTTCAATAAAACCTTTAAAGATTTTTTTATATCTGTCAATGTCTTGTTTTCTATTTTGATTTAATAATGATGAATAAACAAAAATAGCAAATATTTTTATAAAATTAAAAATTTCTAATTGTTTTAAAGTTTCTTTTTTAAATATTAAATTATTAAAATATTCTTTCTCTAACCCAAAGTTTTGTTCATCATTTCTTAATACATATTGAAGGCTCTCAAACAACTTCATTCCTTCAGACCCCGAAACATAATTCATTACATCTTCTATATTATCAAAATAAGCAAAGAGAGAGCTCTGATTTAAATGAGGATTAATGCCCAATAAATGCATAAAATTATCTACAATTAACCCTCTATTAGGATATGTGTCTAAAGTATAAGATGTAATATCTCCCAAAGAAATAGTAAACGCTTTAGATTTTAGCATTGATTTAAATAGGTTGAAATTGTATATTCCCATTTTTCCTGACAATCTACGTGCATTAAACAAAAGCTTTTTTAGTCCATGATCTTGAATTTCTTTTTTTAAAGTGTTTATATTTTCTTTGTTTTCGTTTCCTTCTTTATCAAAAGATAACACTTGTATATCTATATTTTCGTTATACAATCCAGTGTATAGATCAGGTTGTTTTTGACTAAACAGATTATCAAACAAACTAGGTGAATTTGTAGGTTTAAACATATTATCTATAAATTTTATGTATCTATCTTTTATTTCTTTATCATTACCAATTTTATTTATAAATGGAAGAACATCGTTATTAAATACAAAATATTTGATATAAGCTTCGCCTCTAAAATCTTTAACAAAATATAAAATAGTATCACAATATGAATTATATAAATAAAGTATTTTTCCATCTTTATCTCTAATAACGACATTATCTCCATATTTTAAGATTTTTTTTGTTTCTTCTAGATTTGATAAGCCTAAACCTTGCAATTTTTCAAATAATTGGGCAGAAAAATTATTTGGAAAATAATCAATAAAAAAGTCTTCTCTATTCTTTTTATTTTTAATAGCCAAATCAGCTTCTATATCTAATGTTGCATCATTAAAAGCCTTCATTTTTCCTCGCAAATCTTTTGAACCAAAAAATTCATATTGTTTTTCGTTTAAATCTTGGATATTATTATTTATATCATCATTATTTATATCATCATTAGATATATCATCATTAGATATATCATCATTAGAAGTTTTATATATTCTTTTTACTACAATTACTTGATCAGATGTATAACCAATATCGTCTAAGGTTTTTCCAAAAAAGGCGTCTTTACCTTGAAATTTATATTCTCCAATTTCTATTTCCAAATCAGAAAACTCATATTGTTCATAATATAAATTCAATAAAATACTAGCAAGAGACGCTCCTTGATTGTAACTACATCGAACAATAATTTTTTCTTTAGGCATGTCTTGTACAGAAACTACAATAAACTTATTATTTTCATAATTAGTTTGTAATTTTTTTTGATTATTTTTATATTTATCAACTTTTTCTTTATCTTCTTGCGTTAATTCTTGTTTTAATTTTTCCTCATAATTTGAAACATTCATATCGATATTTCGTTCAATTTTTATTTCATTAATAATATTTTTTGTTTTCTTAGTTATATTAATATTATTTGATTTTTCTTTCTCTTCTATTTCTTTTTTTATTTTTTCTAATTTTTCTTTCTCTTTTTCTTTTTCTTCTATTCCTTTTTTTATATCTTCTATTTCTTTTTTTATTTCTTCAAAGTTTTTATATGCCTTTTTTTCTCGGCTTTCTATTTTAGATAACAATTCACTGGTGGGATTTTGAGAAATTTCTATATTTTTTTTAATTTTTTCTATTTGTTCATTTATTTTATTTTTTAAACCTTCAATTTTTTTTTG
>ONXP01000064.1 GCA_900321865.1 uncultured Elusimicrobia bacterium | reverse complement strand
TTTTCCAATTCTAGGGAATATTTTTAAAAATTTTAAATCTATAATATATCCGGCAATTTTTTCTGGACTTATATTTTCACTTTCTGAGATGAGTACATTTTTTATCGTTGGTATGGATAAATTTTTTATAGATATTTATGGCATTGTTGGCATATTTGGTTTAATTATAATCGATATTATTTTGTATCTAGATTATAATACTAAAATTATGCTTATTAAAAATAAAACTATCCATAAAATAAATAAATAAAAATATTTTGATTCTTTTTTTATATCTTTTAAAATTGGCAAAAATAAAATTAGGCATAGATCAATAACTAAAAAATAAATATCATAATTTTCCAAAGTGATAAAAAAACTAATATTTTTGTCTAAAAATGCTAAAAATGAAAAAATTGTTTCTAGGATGAACGAATTTATTTTTGCCAAAAAAATTGGTAAAAACTTTAAAAATATTATTTTTTCAAATACAAAATCTAAAAATATGCTAAAAAAAGACAAATTTATTATAAAAAATAAAAACGGGCTGATTGTTAAATTAAAAATAAATGCAAAAAGATTAACTTTTTTGAAAAAAAATAAAGTTATTGGAAAAAGTATCATTTGAACCGCTAAAAATATTACAAAAATCTCAAAAATAGTTTTTGATATAAAAAATAGAAATTTAGAAAAATTAAAATTAGATCCAAAGACTTTAGAATTAGAAGATTTTATAATTTTTTTATTCAAGAGATTTTTAATGCCTAATTTACAATCAAAAAGTTTATCAAAAAATAAAAATATTTTTTCACAAAGTTTTTTTATAAAATCGTGATAATAAAGTATCGAAAAAACTCCTAAAAAAGACAAAATAAAACTAAGTTTTAAAATATTTTTTGGCTTAAATAAAAGCATTATAATTGCAGCAAAAAAAAGATTATTTATTCCTTTTATTCTCATATTAAAATTTTTAGAAATCAAAAAAATCGTTATCATTGCACTTGCTCTGATGCAAGAAGGGCCAGCTCCAACGATAAAAGAATAAATCCAGATAAAAATTATTGATAAAAAAGTAGTAAAAATGTTTTGTTTAATAAAAAGTAAAGTCAAAAAAGTCGCCAAAAAAGCAATGTGCATTCCTGATATTGCTGTGATGTGATTTATTCCAATATTATTTATTAATGTTTTCGTGTTTTCTGAAAAAAAACTTTTATCGCCCAAAAGAAGTCCTGGAATGATTTCTCGAGAAAAACCTTTGTATAATTTTAAAATTTTGTTTAAAATTTTTTCTCTTAAATTGGAGATAAAACTGTCAAACTTATTTCCTATGCCTAAATATTTATAATTATTAAAAGAATTTTCATCGATTTTGTAATAAACATCCAAATATTTTAAATATTTATTATATTTGTTTTCCAGGTTTAATTTTTTTATTTTCCCTAAAATTAAAATTTTATCGCCACATTTTGGAGTATAACTGCCTTGCCTTAAATTTATTAAAATTTTAATATTTTTTTGAAAATTAAAAACATCGTCTTTAACTTTTATACTTTCTAAGGTAATATAAAAGTTTAGTTTTTTATAATAATTTAAAGTTTTAAGGCTGGGAAGAGGCCTTGATACAGTTCCTATAATTTCTAAATTTTTTGACAAAAATTCGTCTGGAATAAAAATTTTTGATTTATCATAAAACCCAAAAAAATCTAATAAAATTATGGATAGCATATACAAAAAAAATATGAAACTAAAAATTTTTCTGATTTTTTTAATCATGAGAATATTTAAATTTCTTTAAAATTTGTTTCTAATTTTTCTTTTTCCAAATACAAATTGTCTAAAGATTTATATTTTTCATCCAAAAGATTTTTAGTATTTTTTAACTCTATTGACAAATCTTTTAATTTTATAGAATTTTCCTTTGGCTTTAATGACAATTTTAAAAAATTTTCATTAATTTCTATTATTTTTTTGTCTAAATTTTCTATTTCTTTTTCCAAATTTTCTATTTTTAAGTTTATAGGTTTTAAAATTTTTGATTTTTCTTGGATAAGTTTTGCTTTTTCTTTTTTTAATAAATTTTTTTGATTTTTATCAAATTTTTCAAGATTTTTCTTTTTTATATTTAGAGAATTTTCTTCTAATTCTTCGCTCCATCCAACCAAATCCAAAAATTCTTGATATGTGTAATCGTAAACAGATATTTTATTGTTATCAAAAACTATTAATTTTTTGGCAAAATTTTTCAGATAATTTTCGTTGTGAGTGACTATCACCGTCGCTCCTTTAAAAGAATTTATAGCTTTCAAAAGAGCTTCGTTAGAATCCATATCCAAATGATTAGTTGGCTCATCTAAAAATAAAATATTGCACGGACTAAGCAAAATTTTCCCTAGCATTACTCTATGTCTTTCGCCACCGGATAAAACTCGAATTTTTTTATTTGCCAGGTCTCCAGAAAACATTAAATTTCCAGCAACATTTCGACATTTTTGAATAGAATGGTTTGGATCAATTTCTATCAATTCCTCTAAAATATCGTTGTCTAAATTTAAATTTTCTAGATTAGTTTGGCCAAAATACCCAAGTTTCATATTTGGATGAGTTGTAATCTGCCCTGAATTGGGCTTTAGAATCCCAATTAAAAGCTTTAAAAGTGTAGATTTGCCTTTTCCATTTTTTCCAATAATGGCAATTTTATCATCTTTTTTAATTGTAAAACTAAGGTTTTCTATGAGATTTTTTTGATTGTCGTAAGAAAATTTTAAATTTTCTATTTTTATCATTTGATCTGCATTAAATTCTGTGTAATTAAAAGAAATATCTAAAGTTTCCAGTTTTTCTAATTTTTCTTTTACTTCCAT
>ONXP01000038.1 GCA_900321865.1 uncultured Elusimicrobia bacterium | reverse complement strand
TATTAATATAAATGCTTTGTTTGAGTTAAGCATTAAATTAAATATACCAAGTACATTTTGATCCTTAAGAATTACGTAGAAAGTTATAACAATAAGCGCAATGAAAAATATTAAATTAAAAATAATTTTCTTTGTTTTTTTCATTTATTCGTTTTTAACTTTTATCTTTCCAGATTTTTTAAATTATACAAATGATTCACAAATTGAGCTTGATGATTGTATAAAATTAGCTATTTTAAATAGCAGAAAACTAAAAATATCCGAAGAAAATTTAATTTTAATACAAAATAAAACCAAAGAAGCCCTATCTTACAGATTCCCTAAAATTAATTTTATTATGAATTATGGAAAATTTAATACAAAATATGATATGCTTTTTTCCTACAATGAAAATGTGCTTATGCTAGATAAAACTTATAATGAAATATTTTCTAATAGATTATATTTTTCACAAATTTTATACAGAGGAAATTTTGCAAAAAATATAAAAAAATCTTCTAAAACTAATATAAAACAAACAAAAGCCGAATATGAATTTATAAAAATAAATATTATTTTTGATATCAAAATGTTATTTGAAAATTATTTGTTTTTATCAAAAAAAATTGATTTTTATAAAAAATATTTAAAATATTTGGAATATCTTAGGCCTTATTACTTAAATAACGAAAATATTGATTTTTATAAAAAAAATGAGTTTAACTTATATTTTTCCACTATCGAACAAACCCTAAATAAAATAATATTAGATAGAAAACTTAAAAAATTAGAAATTTTTAAACAAATAGGACTTGATCTAAATTCAAATTTGGAAATCAAAGGAATTTTTAAGCAATTTGATTATAAAGAAAAAAATTTAAATGAATATATCGCTAGAGGTCTGATTATAAAACCAGAATTAATTTTATCAGAAACACAAGAAGAATTAAGCTTTATAGAACTAAATATTACGATGAACGAAAAAAATCCTTTTGTTTCTATAAATGGTATCTATGATTATTACTCATCTACTTATAAAGATAATTTGTTTACATCTACAAATAAAAATTGGTTTATGGGTTTAGGAATAAATTGGCCATTAATAGATGGTGGAACTCTTTTAGCAAAAAATAACCAAAAAAAAAGTAATTTGAAAAATATAAAATTAAAAAGAATAGAAATAGAAGAAAATATAAAATTAGAAATAACTAAAGCCTATGAAAATTATATTTTGGCTAAAAATATTTTGGAAGAAAATAAAAATTTCTATCTAAATTATAAACACAATAAAAAAGAATTTAAAAATATTTTTGAGTTTTTTGATTCAGATAATAAAAAAATAAAATATTCTTCTCATAAAGATTTTGAATTATTAAAATTTTATGAAAATATTTTTATTAATTACATACAAAGCATATTTGATTATAACAAATCAATGATTTTGCTTCAAAAAGAAACTGGAGATATGTAATTAAAAATGAAAAAATTTAGTCTTTTTTTATTTTTAATTTTTCTGTTTAAAAATATAAATTTATTTTCTACACAAATTAACAATTTTTTAATTTGGAATGAATTTATTTCATTAGATAAAAATAAAAGACCTAAAATAGGACTGGTTTTAGGAGGAGGAGGAGCTAGAGGCTTTGCACATATAGGAGTTATAAAAGTTTTAGAAGAAAATAATATTCCAATAGATATTATTACTGGAACCAGTATTGGGTCTATCCTTGGAGCATTGTTTGCATCCGGATTATCATCTAAACAAATAAACAATATAGTTAATCAAATCAAATTTAAAAATTTACTTAAAATAAACTTTTTATCAGTTTTAAAATTTATCTTTAAAAATAAATTTTTTTCAACCGAAAATATAACTGATATCATTGTAAAATATACCAAAAATAAAAAATTTTATGAATTAGATATTCCTTTTGCATGCATTGCTGTTGATATAAAAACTGGAGAAAAAATAACGATAAAAGAAGGTAATGTTGCAGATGCAACTACAGCTAGTTCTAGCATTCCAGGATTTTTTGAACCGTTTGAATATAAACAAAGATTTTTAATTGATGGAGGAATTATAGACAATCTGCCAACTAAGGCTGCAAAAGATTTAGGAGCAGATATTATTATTGCTATAAATATAGAATCAGACTACACTAAAAATACTCCCAAGAGCATATTACAGGTTTTATTGCAAATTTCATACATCCAAGGAAATAGATTGTTAAAAAAAAGTAAAGATTTGGCAAACATCTTAATTACGCCAAAAGTAAATCAGTATGGGATTTTGGATTTTGATAAAAAAGATGAATTAATAAAAATAGGAGAAATAGAAACTAGAAAAAATATAGATTATATAAAATCTTATATTCTAAATTTTTATTTTCAAAAAAATAGAGAAAATCAAAATGTACAAAATATTCAAAAATAAAAATATTTTAATTTCAAATGGTGCTACCAGAGTTTATATAGATCCTATAAGATATATTACTAATATTTCTAGTGGATCTATGGGACTTAGCTTTGCAAAAGCCTTATTAAAAGAAAATAAAGTAAAAATCGTTTCTGGCGATGTAAAAATAAAATATCCTAAAAATGAAAATTTGGAAATCTTTTATACAGAAACCAATTATAAAATGCTAGAAACTTTGGAGAAATTTTTTAAAACATCTGATATTTTTATATCAGTGGCTGCTGCAGTAGATTTTGATGTAAAACATTTTTCTAATACAAAAATAAAAAAAGACGAAAATAAAGATTCTTATGTCTTAGAATTAAAAAAAAATATCGATATCCTAAAAACTTTATCTTTGCAAAAAACTAAAAATCAAATAGTTATAGGTTTTTCTCTGGAGACAGAAAATCTTTTAGAAAATGCTACAAAAAAAATGAAAGAAAAAAATTTAGATTTCATTATAGCAAACGAAGCAAAACATAGTATGGGACTAAAAACTGCTAGTGCTACTTTAATCGATAAAAATGGAAACAAGACATATTTTGAAAACTTGCCTAAAACTAAACTAGCTAAAAAGATTTTGAAAAAAATTTATGAGTCTTTATAAAATTATAAAATTCATAACTTTAATTTCCATAATTTATTTAAACTTTTAAAAAATAAAAAATTTAAAATAAAAAATTTAAAAAAGTAACCAATAATTTTTGCACTATAAATAATATATAAAAAATACTTTGTAATAAACGGAATGCTAATATATAATATTAATACTAATAATATAGTAATTAATAATACCTTCCAGGGTTTTGCTTTTTCTATTTTTTTAAAAAAATATTGATTTTTTGAATAAAAATAGTATTCAAACTAAAAAAACTCCAAAAGGTGACAGGCTAACATTATAAAATAAAAAACCAAAACCACTTTTTGTTACAAAAATACCCAAAGAATCATGAAGACGATTCATTATTTTATAATTTTCAATTGCATTTTTACATAAAACTTTAAAAATATAATATTAAATATGAACGAAAGTATTATAAAAAATTAAATAAAGAAAATGCTATTTCTTTTTTAAAAAATCTTACAAAAAGCACATAAATACAAAAAGTTGCAGAACATATAACAAAAAACAAATAATCAAGATAAATAAAATTAAAATATTCTTGAATAAAAGCACTAAATTACCGCACAAACATAAAATTAAATCCCATAACTTAATTGATGCAAAAACAAACATCGGATAGCAAACAGCTTGACCCACATCGCCAAAAATATTTTTTATATATTTTAAAAAAAATAAAGAACCCCAAACCCTATAGCAATAGGGAAAATTACAAACAAACACAATAGGTAAACATAATCCATAAACAATCCAATCAAATCAAAAATTTTAAGATTTTTTTGCTAATTCTATTAAAATATTCCAATTTTCTTTATATTCTATTAAATCCTTTAATTTTCTAGAATTGCCCCAATCCTTAAATATCTTTTATTTTCTCTAACATAATGTCTTCGCCACTTATAACAGGTATTTTTTTTAACAATATAGGATAAAACTTTATTTTTTTCTAAAATCTCTTGTATTGATAATAAATATTTACTTTTTGAGGGAAAATAAATTTTTCACAAAGTTCTAAACAAACTATATACAATCTTTCTCTATTTTGTGGAATATTAGAATAAACACAAGTATTCAATATTTGATATTTTCCAAAATTTTATTAAATGTTTTTCTTTTATTATGAGTTTTTAAATTTTTTACATTTTCCAAAAAAATTATTTTTGGTTTTAATTCTTTTATAAATCTAAACACCTTAAAAAATCAAAGTTTCCCTTTCATCTTTAAAACCTTTTCTATACCCAGCTATTGAAAAAGCCTGACAAGGAAACCCAAAAGTCAAAACATCTATGTTTATTCAATAATTTTGGATCTAATTCTTTAATATCTTGACAAACTATATTTTCGTTTTTAAAGTTATTTTATAAGTTTCAAAAGCCTTAAAATCTATATCACTAGCCCAAGCTATCCTAAATAAAACCTACTTCTTTAAATGCTAAATCTATTCCACCTATACCAGCAAAAAGACTTGCAATAATAAATTTTTTGGGCTCACTATCATTTTAAAATTTAATACTATTTTTTCTTATAAACATCGTCGGGGTTAAAAAGTTTTTCCCCTTTTTCTACCAAATTTCCATTTTCAAACTGCCTATAAAAGCAGGTTCTATATCCTGTATGACATGCCGCTCCAAAATCTGATTTTCCGCCGTCAGCCAATTGTTTAATTTTTAATAAAATAGCATCTCCATCGCAATCTAAAAAGATCCCTTCTAACTTTTGAATATTTCCAGAAACTTCACCTTTTATCCATAAACTTTTTCTAGACCTAGACCAATAAACCGCAACTCCTTTTTCTAAAGTTTTTTCTATAGATTCTTTATTCATATATGCCAACATCAAAACCTCTCCGGTCGTGCTATCCTGGGCGATAGCTGGAACTAAGCCATTATTATCAAATTTTATATTTTTCAAAAAATTTTCAATATTCATACCTTACCTCTATGTTAGATTTTTTTAAAAAACATTTTAAATCTTTTATTTTAATTTCTTCAAAATGAAAAACTGATGCCGCCAAAGCTCCAGTTGCAGATGTCTTTTCAAAAACTTCTAAAAAGTCTTCTTTTTTTCCTGCACCGCCACTAGCTATTATTGGAATATTAGTGTTTTTTGAAATTTCATTTATTAATTCTATATCATAGCCATCTTTTGTGCCGTCTTTATCCATGCTGGTAAGAAGCACTTCCCCAGCTCCCAGGGATTCTACCTTTTTTGCCCAGAGAATAGCATCCATTTTTGTATCTATTCTGCCACCATTTATGAATACATGCCAGGAATTTTCTACCTTTTTTACGTCAATTGCGACAACTATGCATTGCTTGCCAAATAATTTTGAACCTTCTTTTATGATCTCTGGATTTAAAAAAGCAGTGCTATTTATTGATACTTTATCCGCTCCACTTCTTAAAATATTTTTTATATCTTCAATATGCTTTATTCCACCACCAATTGTAAGTGGCATAAAAACTTTTGATGCAGTTCTTTTAATTAAATCATAAAAAATTTCTTTTTTATCACTAGTCGCCGTTATATCCAAATAAACCAATTCATCTGCACCTTCTTCTTCGTATCTTTTTGCAATTTCACAAGGATCGCCAGCATCTACCAGATTAACAAAATTAACACCTTTTACAACTCTGTTATTTTTAATATCGAGACATGGAATAATTCTTTTAGCTAACATAAAATTATTTTCTTATAAATTTTTTTCTATCAATTTCATTCAAAATTCTTTTTCTAAGCCTGATACTTTTAGGAGTAACTTCTACCAACTCGTCATCTGCAATGAATGTCAAACATTCCTCTAGACTCATTACTTTGTGCGGAGTTAAAACTATTGCATCATCTGAACCTGAGGCTCTCATATTGGATAATTTTTTCCCTTTACAAGGATTTACAACCATATCGTCTTTTCTAGAATTAATGCCTATTATCTCGCCTTCATATATTTTTTCACCAGCTCCTAAAATTAACTCGCCTCTACTTTCTAGATTAGCCAAAGAATATGCCGTGGTAGTTCCAGATTCCATAGCTATCAAGACTCCATTTTCCCTCACTTTTACCTCACCTGCAAATTCTTCATAGTCTAAAAATATAGAACTAATAGTTCCCATTCCTTTAGTCAAAGTCATAAAATCTGACCTAAACCCAAAAAATCCCCTAGTAGGAATTTTATACATTAGCCTTACCAAATCACTTTCTTTATTCATACTAATCATTGTGCCTTTTCTATTGCCTAGGGCTTCTATCACTTTTCCCATAGTTTCCTCTTGCAAATCTATAGTCAATTCTTCGTATGGCTCAAGTTTTTTATTATTTTCTTCTTTAAAAATTACTTTTGGCATTGTTACAGAAAATTCATAGCCTTCTCTTCTCATTTTTTCAATCAAAACTGATAAATGAAGCTCCCCTCTACCTGACACTTTAAATCCTGGTTCAGAATAAAGCTCTTCATATTTTAATGCAACATCTGATAAAATTTCTTTATCCAATCTTTCTTTTAATTGTCTAGAATTTACGAAACTGCCTTCTTTTCCAGCAAAAGGCGAATCATTTGGCAAAAAATTCATAGAAATCGTAGGAGGATCTATGGATGGTGCCACTATTAATTTAGGATTATTAATATCAGTTATAGTTTCACCTAAAACTACATCTTCTACCCCTGCCAATGCCACTACTTCTCCAGCCTTTGCTTCATCAGTTGGAACAATATCATTGCTCATAAATTTATAAATTTTTGATATCCTGGAATTTTTAAAATTTTTTCCATCAGAAGTGATAGCGATGTCTTGATTAATTTTGATTTTTCCAGTATTAATCTTTCCGACTGCTAACCTGCCAAAAAACGAATTAAATTTTAATAAACTGACCAGCATACTAAAAGAATCGTTAAAATCGCCTTTAGGACTAGGAATACATTCAACAATTTTTTTAAAAAGTAGCTCCATATTTTCGCCAGGAATTTTGTAATCAAGTGTTGCATAACCTTCCTTGGCAGATGTATAAATCACAGGAAAATCTAAAATTTCATCTGGTGCTCCCAGCTTTACCATTAAGTCAAAGACCTGATCTACTACCCACTCACACCTAGCATTAGGCTTGTCTATTTTGTTTATGACAACGATGCATGGCAATTTTAGGTTTAATGCCTTTTTTAAAACAAAATATGTCTGTGGCATAGGGCCTTCCTTGGCATCAACTAAAAGCAAAACCCCATCCGCCATCATAAGAGTACATTCAACCTGCCCCCCAAAATCAGCATGCCCCGGAGTATCTATAATATTAAAAAAATAATCTTTATATTTCATTCCTCCGTTTTTAGCCATTATCGTAATTCCACGCTCTTTTTCTTGATCCATAGAATCCATCATTCTTTCTGCCACAACCTGATTATCTCTAAAAAGACCACTTTGCTTTAACATTTGATCCACTAAACTGGTTTTACCATGATCGACATGTGCTATTATTGCAAAATTTCTAATTTTTTCTCTGTAATCACTCATTTTTCCCCTCTTATATATTACTGGTACAATATGGACATTTTATTGCTTCTATATTGACATTATTTTTACAATATGGACAAATTTTG
>ONXP01000022.1 GCA_900321865.1 uncultured Elusimicrobia bacterium | reverse complement strand
ATTTATAGAACAAAAAAAGCATATTTTAGATTTATCACAGGGAGAATTGCAGAGAGTTTTATTGGCACAAGGAATGTTAAAAAATCCTAAAATTTTGTTTCTTGATGAAAGTTTGGCTAATTTAGATATTAATTACAAATTTGAAATATTGCATATTTTTAAATTATTTTATTCTTCTGGAACAGCATTTTTCGTTATTTTGCACGACATAAAATTAGCTTACAAATATTTTAATAAAATTATATTTTTGAAAGATGGAATGATTAATGGAATTTTTGAGAAGACGAATAAAATAAATACTATAGAGATTTTTAAAGAAAAAGAAAAATTATTTTTAGATTTAGTATGTAAAAATTTTAATATTTCTAAAAATATTGCTAGAGAATATATTTTTTAGCTTTATTTTATAATTTCGTTTATCACAAGATCTGCTAAAAAAATTCCAAAGGCATTAGTAATAGTTGCTATAGATCCTATACAATTTTCTCTTTTAAATTTTCTTAATTCGTCGGAATATACGACTTTTATTCCAGAAAATATATTATATTTTTTTAAATTTTTTCTAATGTATTTCGCTAGTTTACAATTTTTAGTTTTGGAAATATCATCGATTTTTATAGATGTTATATCAGTAGTAAAACCTGCTCCCATAGATGAAAAAACTTTAATTTTTTTATTATACAAAAAAGCTAATATTTCCAATTTTGCCTTTGGACTATCTATTGCATCTATAACTATATCGATATTTTTGGTTAAAGATTTTATATTGTTAATATCGGCGAATTTTTTATGAAGTTTTACTTTTATTTCAGGGTTTATATGGAGGAGCCTTTTTTTTGCAATTAAGACTTTGGGCTTTGATATGTTTTTTATAGTTGATAAAATTTGTCTGTTTAAGTTGGTTTCTTCAAAAATATCGTTATCTACTAAGGTGAAATTTTGTATTCCAGATCTAGCCAAAATTTCCATACAAATTCCACCCACACCTCCAAGTCCAAGAATTAAAACTTTGGCATTATTTAATTTTTCTATATTTTTTTCACCTAAAAGGATTGCAGTTCTAGAATATATTTTATTAAGGCTCATTTTCGTATTCTATTATTGATTTAGCTATAATTTTAGCTAAATCTTCTTGAAATTTTTGATTTAAAATATTTGACAATTCTTTTTTATTTGACAAATATCCTATTTCTAAAAGTATAGATGGCATTTTTACACCTTTTAAAACGAAAAAACCAGCCCTTTTTATTCCATTATTATTCATTTCTTGCAAATCTGAATTGATATTTTTATCTACAAAATGAGAAAGTTTACTAGACTGATTGGTATATTCATTTAATTTCATTGACCAGAGAATTTGATTTACATTAGTTGTATTCATATCTAAAAATACATTTTCTCTTTTTGCAACTTTTTCCGCTTCTTTATCCGAAACTTTTTCTGATAAATAATAAATTTCAAAACCATTTTTATCTTTTTTATTTGGAGCAGCATTTATGTGTATACTTAAAAAAATATCTCCTTTTAGATCATTAGCTTTTTTAACTCTATCTTCTAAAGATATAAAAATATCGCTTTCTCTAGTTAAAAATACAGACTTTTTATATTCTTTTTCTAAAATATTTTTTATTTTAGTTGTGATGTCTAATGTTATATTTTTTTCATTAATACCATGATAGGTTGCTCCTGGATCTTTTCCTCCGTGTCCAGGATCTAGAATAATAGTATGAATTTTATTTATGCCATTATTTATTTTTTTATCTGATGTGGAAATATTAATTTTATCAGTAGTATTTTTGAGATTAGTTATAATATTTTCTTCAGTATTTTCTTTCAAATTGTAAATAGTATTAATAGGTTGTATTGTCTCTTCAGCTTTTATTGAATTTTCTAAATTATTTTTAGTAATTTCAGATATTAAATCAAAATTTTGTTTATAATTGACATCATTATCAAAATCTAAATTTGCAATGCTATTCTTCTTTATATTTTTCTTTGAAATATTTTTATTATTTTGTTCAATATTTTGTTTTAAGGTTTCTGGCGATATATTATTTTTTTGTAAAAATTTTTGTGTTTTTATAAAAAGAATCGATTTTTCACGATCAAAATATGTATAAGAATTTAAAAAATCATTAAAGTTTTCATTTGTTAAAAAAGATAGTGGGATAAAAACATCAGATCCATATATAAAGGGAATTCTTTCTAAAATTATTTCTTTTTCATCAAGATAAGCATAAATAGAGCCTATATTTATTTTTATATTTTTTGAAGAATTTACTTTTTTATTATGAAATGTTAATAAAATTTCTCTAGATAATTGTTTATATACAATTTCAGATCGATAAAATTTAGCAATATTTTTTAAGTTTATATAAATATTATTATTTAAGAGAAAAACGATACAGGTTTTGTTTTTGTTATCATATTCAACTTTTATTTTATAAAAAAATTCTTTTTCTAAAGTCTTTCTTCTATTTGCAAACATAAAAGAGCATAGAACAATAAACAAAATAAAGAAAATAAAAAATTTTTTGCAAAAATTGTGCATATAAAAAAGTCCTTTATAATAATTTTAGAGTAGCTTCTATTACTTCTTCATAAGAAATTTTATTCATACAATCGAAATGTCCTTTTTTGCAAGTATCTCCTCCGTGTTTGGAGCAAGGTCTGCAATGTACTTTTTTTTCTAAAACAATTGCTTTTTGAGTATATGGGAAAAAGCCTAAACTTTTAGTTGTTGGCCCAAATATCGCAACTATTGGAATATTTAATGCTGCCGCTATATGCATAGGACCAGAATCGTTAGTTATGTAAATATTAGAATTTCTAATAATAGATATTAAGTCATCTATCGAGGTTTTGCCAATCAAATTTATTATATTTGTATTATTTTGATTTGATAATAAGTATTGGTTTATTTCTATATCTTTTTTTTTATCGCCCAAGACTGTAACTAAAAAATTTTTTTTAGAAAAATATTCTATTACTTTTATAAAATTTTTATAAGGCCATTTTTTAGTTTTCCACCTAGAAGAGACATGAATAGTAATAATGCTTTTATTTAAATATTTTTTTAACAAGTAAAAGGAGTTTTTTTCTTTTTCATTATTTAATGGGAAATTAATGGTTTTATCAAGAGTATTTATATCAAAATTTTCTTGAAAATCTTGTAAGAAATAAAGATTTCTTTCTAATTCATACAAATCTTTTTTGAATGGAACTATTTTGTTAAAACAAAATTTAATTTGACTATTCGAAAAACCGTATCTTGTTTTTATACCGGATAGAAAACAAAGCATTCCTGATCTAAAAGATCGATGAGGACATAAAACAATATCAAAATTAAAAACTTTTAAAATATTAACAAAATCCAAAAATTTAAAGAATCCTTTATCTTTACCTTTTTTGTCATATACTAAAATATTATCTACTACTTTTTGATATTTTAAAATTTTCTGTCCTATAGGCGTGGTTAAAACATAAATTTTGCTACTAAAAAACATTTTTTTTACATTATTTATTAATGGAATTGTCAAAACAATATCGCCTAAAAATGCAGTTTGGATTATTAAAATTTTTTTTATATTTTCTTTTTCCAAAATTTTACCCTATAATGTCATGAATATGAAGCATCCCAACAAACTTTTTCGTTTCCCTATCTAATACCGCCAAAACAGATATAGGTTTAATTCTTTTTTCCATAAATTCTAATGCAGAATATGCTAAATCATCCCTGTATACAAAAATTGGATTTTTATTCATAATTTCTTCTACTTTTATTTTATAAATATCCTTTTTATCCCTAAAAATTTTTCTAATATCATAATCTGTTATTATTCCTAAAAGATCGTTATTTTTATTTATAACAGCAACTGCCCCCATCATTTTTTGATTTATAGTTAGAAACAAATTTTCTATACTGGAATCTATATAAATATATGAATTTTTTTCATCTTTTCGCATTATATCGTCTACTTTTAGTAATAATTTTTTTCCTAACTCGCCTCCAGGATGAAATTTAGCAAAATTATCTTTTGTAAAATTTTTCATTTTTATTAAAGTTGCAGCCATAGCATCGCCAATAGCTAGCATCGCTGTAGTGCTAGATGTTGGGGCAAGGCCTATTGGACAGGCTTCTCTTTTTATCGGCAAATATAAAAGAATATCACTTTTTTTAGCAAGAATAGAATTTTTGTTAGATGTCATAGCAATTATTGGAATTTTTATAAATGGCAAAATTGATATTATTTCAGGGGAATTCCCAGATTTACTTAGAATAATAGCAATATCATTTTCATCTATTATGCCTAAATCTCCGTGCATAGCTTCCACAGGATGAAGAAAAACAGCTTTTGTTCCAGTAGAAATAAATGTCGCAACCATTTTTTTGGCAATTAATCCGGATTTTCCTACACCTATTAAAACTATTTTTCCTTTTGATTTATAAATTAAGTCTATCGCATAATAAAAAGATTCATCAATATTATTTTTTATGTCTAAAAGAGTTTCTATTTCTATAGAAATAACTTTTCTTATGGTTTCAAGTATTTTTTGTTTCATTTTAATTTTATTAACCTTTTATGAAATTTTGACAAAAAATTTTGTTTTTAACATTTTAAAAAGTTTAAATCCAAAATTTTTATAACTTATAATAAATAAAGATTAATTTTATATATATTTTGATTTTTTGTGAAGAATAAAATTTTAGTTAGATTTTGATTTTACCTTTATTTTTGTGTGGATCTCAAAATTTGATGTATTGTTTTTAGCTAATTTTTTTCATAACAGCTTCAAAAATCTCACTTAAATTATAAAAACTTTTCTACTTTTTAGTTTAAACCTAAGGCAAATGTCAAATTTTAATCTTTTCTAAAAGATAAATCTGAGGTTGAAATTAACCAAGTTTTTTTGATTTTTTTTAATTCACTAGAACAAATCTCCAAATTTTGAAGTTTCTTCATAGGACAAAGAGATAGTTTGAAATCTAATTAAAATTAACAGGTTTTTTTAAGATTTATAAAAACTTTAAAGCCTCTTCAAGAATAAGAGAGAGCCAAAAAGTTAAAACTTTTTCAAGAATAAAAAAGTTTTAACTTTTCACTAAAATCCTCCAAAAATTCGCATACTAAAACATAAAAAAAAATACAATAATAAGAAAATCAGATTTTTATAAAAATTTTTAAGGAGAAATCCAATGCAAACAAAATTTTTTAGGGATAAAAAGGTTAGTATTTTTTTAGTTTTTGCATTTTTGGTGAATTTGTTTAGCTCTTATAATCTTGGGGCATT
>ONXP01000085.1 GCA_900321865.1 uncultured Elusimicrobia bacterium | reverse complement strand
CTTTTAGTAAAATAAAGAGATCCCATTACAATAGTTATAAAAAAAGAAATATTTATTGGTACAAAATTTCCAATATAAAGAACATTTGAAAAAAGCATTTCTATTATAAATCCTAAAAAAGTACCAGTTTTCATATCTCCTATGATAAATCCAAAAAGAGGTCCTAAAACTATAGCTCTCGAGATCATAACATTAAAGAAAAAACTATTATCAAGTCCAGCCAAAGCTCCAATTAAACTAATTAAAACTATTTTTGGCATAGATAATTTATTTTCCTCTAGATAAAAATTTTATTCTATGAAAAGGGAAAAAAACTAAAATAGGTTTTCCTTTTATGTAATCTTTATGAAGTGGGCCCCAATACCTACTGTCTAGACTATTATCTCTATTATCACCTAACATAAAATAATAATCTTTTGGTAAAACTATAGGCCCATAATTGTCCCTGACTAAATATTCAGATGGAGCATTAAATTTTTCAAAAATTCTAAAATCTTTATGCACCGGATATGTTGCTTTTTCTAAAACATCATTTATGTATAAAAGTTTATTTTTTATTTCAACTTTATCTCCAGGTACGGCAACACATCTTTTTATAAAATCTTTACTAGTATCCTCTGGATATGCAAAAACTATCATATCGCCTCTTTTGACTTCGTTTTTTATTAAATATCTTTTCATATAAAAATTTATATAAAAATTATCGTTTATTTTTAAATTTTTAGCATGCAATTTTTTTTCACTAGAAATTTTTAAGTTTGGAAGCCTAATTCCGTAAAAAAATTTGTTAACCAAAAGGTGATCGCCTACTAGTAAAGTATTTTCCATTGAACCAGAAGGAATTTTAAAAGCCTGGACAACAAAATACATTATTAAAAATGCTACCCAAAGTGCAGAAAATCCAGTATTGACCCACTCTAAAATTTCTAAAAAAAGATTTTTATTTTTTTCTGAAAAACAATTTTTTTTGACAAGGAGAGAAAATATTATTTTTAAAACTATTAAAATAATAAAAAATAATAATACTTTTTGTTCCATATTATAATTAGGTAAAAACATTTATTTTTCTTCTCCTTTTTCTAATGATAAAACAGCACTAAAAGCTTCCTGAGGAATAGAAATTTTTCCTAGCTGTTTCATTTTCTTCTTTCCTTCTTTTTGTTTTTCTAATAATTTTCGTTTTCTGGAAATATCACCGCCATAACATTTAGCTAAAACATCTTTTCTAACAGCTTTGATATTGTCTCTAACAATAATTTTCCCTCCAACTTTTGCTTGAAGTGGCACTTCAAATAATTGTCGTGGAATAATTTTTCTTAATTTTTCTATCAAATTCCTACCTAAATGATAGGCATTATCTTTATGACACATCATTGTCAAAGCATCTACTTCTTCGCCATTTATTAAAATTTCTAGTTTTACTAATTCAGATTCTTTATAGCCAATATATTGATAATCAAACGAAGCATGCCCTTTGGATATAGACTTCAATTTATCATAAAAATCGTATAAAATTTCTGCAAGAGGTAAATTGTAAATAATAATACTTTTGGTTTCAGATAAATACTTCATATCTACTGATATTCCTCTTTTTTCTTGACAAAGACTAATAATTCCTCCAACAGTATTAGACGGAGTTATTATTGTAGCTTTTATAAAAGGTTCTTTTATAGCTTTATAATCTCGTCCATTTTCTGGAAGCTTAGACGGACTGTCTATGTCGTATTCTTCTCCATTAAATTTTACAACTTTGTATATAACATTCGGCGAAGTTATTAAAAGATCTAAATTATATTCTCTAGTTAATCTTTCTTTTATTATATCCATATGCAAAAGCCCTAAAAATCCGCATCGAAATCCAAAGCCTAAAGCCTTAGACGTTTCAGGTTGAAAATAAAAAGAATAATCGTTAAGCTTTAACTTTTCTAGTGCAACTCTAAGTTGCTCATAGTCATTAGTATTTATAGGGTAAAGCCCAACATAAACAAAAGGTTTTGCTTCTTTATATCCAGGAAGAGCATTTAGAGTTTCATTATTATATTCTGTTATTGTGTCGCCTATTTTTACAGAAGAAATATTTTTTATATTTGCAATAATATAACCAACTTCTCCTGCTAACAAAGTATCTGTTTTTTTGACATTCATTCCTAAATATCCAACTTCTAAAACCTCATAAGTATCGCCCGATGAAAACATTTTTATATTCATTCCTACCTTTAAGGTGCCGTCAAACATCCTGACATCTACAATGATCCCTCTATAAGCATCATAATTAGAATCTATTATCATACATGCCAGTTTTTTATTAGGATCGCCAATAGGATGCGGAATATTTTCAATTATAGATTCTAAGACTTCTGGAATACCTAGGCCTGTTTTCCCACTGACTTTAATAGGCTCTAGACCTAACAAAAAATTATCTTCTATTTGTTTAGAAACTGATTCTATGTCTGCACTAGGGAGATCTACTTTATTTAAAACAGGTATTATAACTAGATTATTTTCTTCTGCTAAATGCATATTGGCAAAGGTTTGAGCTTCTATTCCTTGGCTAGCATCAACTACTAAAAGTGCTCCTTCACAAGACTGCAAAGACTTTGAAACCTCATATGAAAAATCTACATGTCCCGGAGTATCAATTAGATTTAATATATAAATTTCGTTTGATTTTGTTTTATATTCTATTCGAACAGATTTTGCCTTTATAGTTATTCCTCTCTCTCTTTCTAGTTCCATTGCATCTAAAATTTGGTCTTGCATTTTTCTTTTTGGAACAGCACCTGTTAGTTCTAAAATTCTATCAGCTATGGTAGATTTTCCGTGATCTATATGGGCAATTATCGAGAAATTTCGTATTTTAGTGATATCAAACATAAAAAAATCCTAAAAATAAATTTATATAATGCTACTAAATTTTTTAATTTTTTAAAATAAAAATATCTTTACTTTTGTTTTAATATTTTTTATTATCAAGATAATATTATTAGGAGGTTTTATGAAAAAACTTTTTTTATTTTTTGTGATTTTTTGTTCTTTGGCTATGTTTGGATGTGGATTTTTAGGTGGACCAGAGGGGTTACCTATGAGAGGTGCATTGCACACAAACATAAAAGCTCCTTATATGTTACCATCTAGTTATAGCGGAGAAGAATATTCAAAAGTAGGAACGGCAAAAGTTTCCACTATATTTGGTTTAATAGTTGTGGGGGATGCTAGTATAGAGGCTGCATGTAAGAACGGAAATATAACTAAAATTCATCATGTAGATCACAGATATTCTACAGGTTTCTTGGGGTTAGGAAGAAATTATACAATTTATGTTTATGGTGATTAATTAATCAATTAATTAATTAATATTGTATGTAGTAGCTATAATTTTATAGTTACTACATTTTTAATGTATCAAAATTTTATAAAAATTTTAATTATTTTGTGTTTATATTTTTTATTTTTTCAATGAAAAATTTTTTTTATATTTTTGAAAATAAGGATTAGTGCAAAAATTGGTTGATTTTAAAATTTTGTTTAAAAATATGTAATTTTTTGTTTTTTTTTGGATAAACTAAAAAATTATTAAAAATAAAGATAAAAGCTAAATTTTATAAATTTATTAGACAAATGAATTTAAAATAAAATAAAAAAAATAAATTGAAACAAAAAAACTATTAAAGAATTAATACATAAATACATATTAAAATTTTGAAAAAAACCTCTAAATTTTTATTTAGAGGTTTTTTCTGATTTATACTCTTTGAATGTATTCGCCAGTTCTGGTATCTATTTTTAATTTATCTCCAATATTTACAAAAAGAGGAACATTTATTTCTGCCCCGGTTTCTAATTTTGCAATTTTTGTAGCACTGGTCGCAGTATCCCCTTTTAGACCTTGTTCCGTATAAACCACTTCTAAAATTACAGTGGATGGAAGTTCCACTCCCAAAATTTCATCTTTATAAAACAGGACATCAACTTCCATATTGTCCTGCAAAAATTTTTCACTATCGCCAATATGATCTGATGGGACAGTAATTTGCTCATAAGAATCATTATCCATAAATACAAAATTTTGATCTTCTTTATAAAGGTATTGCATTTTTTTCTTGTCTAAAACAACTTCTTCAAATTTTTCTCCAGATTTTACAGTCGTCTCTGTTATAGCACCTGTTCTTAAATTTTTTAATTTTAATCTAACCATTGCACCGCCTTTCCCAGGTTTATGGTGCTGAAACCAAATGACAGAAACTATGTTTCCATCCATCTTAAAATTTATACCATTTGAAATATCGCTAGTTGAAATCATAAAATAAAAACTCCTATAAAAATAAAATAAAATTAAATTAATAATTATTTATATTAAAAATTCCTTTATAAAGGATTTTAACTTTTCCTTCTAAATAAACATTTTTTACACTAGAACCATCTTTTTCAAAAAATATATTCAAAGTGTCTCCGCCTCTGGTATGAACTGTGATAGGTGAGTATAAATCTTTATAAAAAAGCCCTGAAATAATACTAGATGCGACTGAGCCTGATCCGCACGATAAAGTTTCATTTTCTACACCTCTTTCATAAGTTCTGACATTAATATCGTGTTTAGAATTGTTTATTACATTGACAAAGTCGACATTAGTTCCCTTTGGTCCAAATGCTTTATTAAATCTAATAAAACTGCCTAAGGATTTTATGTCAATACTTTGAAAATCAGTTTCATTCAAAAAAACTACGGCATGAGGAACTCCAGTATTTATGCTAAAAACTTTTCTTTCTCCTAAATTGGGTAAATCTAAAACAATATCAGCATCCAAAGAATGTGGATCCATCATTTTTATTTTTATTATTGCATCATTTTCATTTTCTTTTATAATTCCGCCACTAATTTCTGATGCCAATGTGTCAAATTTTGTAAAAGTTTTGATAATATTTTCTTTATAAGCAAAATAAACCAAACATCTTGCACCATTGCCACACATTTCTGCCTCTGATCCATCAGAGTTTATAATTTTCATTGAAAAATCAGAAGTAGATTTTTCTTTTTTGCAAAGTAAAATCACTCCATCAGCACCTATGCCGTTTACTCTATTACACAAATTTTTTATAAAACGTTCATCTTTTATTCTTTCAGATATTAAAGGATTGTCTTCAAGATTATTAATCATTATAAAATCATTTCCAGTTCCTACCATTTTAGTAAAAGCAATTTCTCTCATAAAACCTCTTTTAAATTTTAATAAAATAAAAATATCAAAAGATTATATAAAAATTTTTATATATGCAAAAAGAATTTTATTGTTTTTGTTGTCAATAATTTTATATATTTATTTTACTGAAATATTTTACTAAAAAATTATAATTAAACTATAGAGATTTTTAATTTTAAGGATTTTTTGATGAAAATTAAAAATTTAATCGTAGGATGCGGATTATCTGGCATAATTTTAGCAGAAAGACTTGCTAATATTTCAAAAGAAGAAGTATTGATAATAGACAAAAAAAATCACATTGCAGGGACTTGTTTTGATTATAAAAAAGATAAAATTACTATCCAAAAATACGGTCCTCATATTTTTCATACAAATTCTAAAATTATTTGGGATTATCTCTCTACTTTTACAGATTGGAATCCTTTTTTTTTAAAACCTTTAGTCGTGATTGATGGCGAAAAATATAATTTGCCTTTTAACCTAAATTCTATTGATAAAATTTTTCCAGAAATTTTTGCTAAAAAAATAACTTCTTCCTTAATAGGGGAATTTGGATATTCTAAAAAAATAAATGTTTTTGATTTAAAAAATTCTCTAAATAATGATATAAAATTTTTAGGAGATTTTGTTTTTGAAAAAATTTTTAAACATTATAGCGAAAAACAATGGTCAAAAAATATTGACGAAATTGATCCGGAAATCTTGAAAAAAATTAAAATTTCTATAAATAAAGATAATAGATATTTTGATGATAAATACCAGGGAATTCCTTCATACGGATATACTAAAATGTGTAAAAATATGCTAAATAATAAAAAAATTAAAATTTTATTAGAAACATCTTTTGAAAAAATTAAAAATAAAGTTTCGTTTGATAGAATTTTTTGGACGGGATCAATTGATGAATTTTTTGAATATTGTTTTGGAGAATTGCCTTATATTAGTTTAGATTTTAGAATTATAAAGATAAAAAAAGAATTTTATCAAGAAGCTTCCGTTGTCAATTATCCAAATAATTTTGATTTTACTAGAATAACAGAACATAAATATTTTTTGAATGAAAAAGCAAAATATACCTTTATAACTCTGGAATATCCTAAAACGTTTCAAAAAAATTTCAATGAACGAATTTATCCTATAGAAAATGAAAAGAATTTGGAACTTTATAAAAAATATTTGTCTTTGGCAGAAAAAAATGTTTTTTTCTTGGGAAGACTGGGAGATTATAAATATTATAATATGGAAAATACTATAAAAAGAGCTTTAGATGTATTCCAAAAATTATAAAATAAAAGAGGTTTTATTATATGTTTAGGTTTTTAACAGCGGGAGAGTCTCATGGAAAAATGCTTTTGGCAATAATAGACGGAATTCCAAGTGGTTTAGGAATAGATGAAAAAGATATAAATATAGATTTAGAAAGAAGACAAAAAGGCTATGGCAGGGGCGATAGATCGATTAATATTGAAAAAGATAAAGTGATTGTTGCATCAGGCATAAGGTGGGGTAAAACGACAGGGGCTCCAATAGGTCTTATAATAGAAAACAAAGATTTTGAAAATCGAAAAGAAGAAATGAATCCTGATAAAATTTATGAAAATTCATCTGCCCCTATAACAAAACCAAGGCCTGGGCATGCAGATTTGCCTGGAATGTTAAAGTATAGTGTTTTTGATGCAAAAGTGATTTTAGAGAGAGCGAGTGCCAGAAACACCGCAAGTCTTGTTGCAGTTGGTGCTGTTTGTAAAAAGTTTTTAAAAGAATTTGGAGTAAATATTTTAAGTTATGTAAAATCTATTGGCAATGTAAAGATAGAAGAGCCAAACATTGTAGATTATTCTGAAGAAATTTTTAATAAAATTGAAGAATCTCCTGTAAAATGTCCATTTGAAAAAGAGTCTCTTGAGATGGTAAAAACAATTGATTCTGCTAAAAAAAAAGGCGACACTTTGGGTGGAGAAATAAAGATAAAAATTTTTAATGTAATTCCTGGAATAGGCAGTCATACATCGTATGATAGAAGACTGGATGCAAAGCTTTCTGAGGCTATGATGGGAATTCCTTCTGTAAAAGAAGTTTATTTTGGGAAAAAATTAGATTCTGATGTAAAAGGCTCTAACTTTCACGATGAAATCTTTTTCGACGATAAATTTTACCACAAAACGAACAATGCTGGAGGAGTAGAAGGTGGCATCTCTAATGGTGAAATTATAGACATCAATATTTTTCTAAAACCCATTCCTACACTTTATTCACCATTAAATACTATAGATGTGATAACTAAACAAAAATCTAAAGCTAGCATCGTCAGATCTGATGTTGCAGTTTTAGCATCTGCTAGGGTGGTAGCTGAGGCTATGGCTATGATAAAATTGACGGAGTTTTATTTGGAAAAATTTGGCGGTGATAGTATGGAAGAAATTTTAAAAAATTTTAGTAATTACAAAGAAATTTTAAAAAATAGATTTTAAGAGGGATAAAGTATGAATACAACTTTTATAGCATCCGAGGGGAATCCTTTTTCCAAAACAGGAGGTTTGGCTGATGTAATAGGCTCTTTACCTAAAAAAATTAATGAATATATGGATGTAAATGTTTTTTTACCTTATTATTCACAAAAAATAGATAAAATTAGATATAAAACCAAACTTATTGACGATAGCCATGTCTTACAGGTTGGAGAAAAAAGGGAAGGTTTTAACATAAGGCATTATAAAAAGGACGATGTTAATTATTATTTTATAGAAAATGAATATTATTTTGGTAGACCAGAAATTTATGGACCTAGTAATAAAGGTTATTTTGACAATGGAGAAAGATATATATTTTTTTCGCAAGCAGTTTTAGTTTCAATGTTATCACTTGGAATTCGTCCAGATAATTTACATCTTAATGATTGGCAAACGGGCTTAATTCCTGTGTATATAAAAACTAATTCTAAATTTTTTTCACATTTTCAAAAAACGAAGATAATTTTTACAATACATAATATTGATTATCAGGGCATTTTCCCAAAATCTATTATGGAAATATCAAATATTCCTTGGACAGAATTTAAATTAGAAAAAATAGAATTTTTTGATAAAGTTAATTTTATGAAAGCTGGTATAAATTATAGCGATATAATAACAACTGTTAGCGAGGAATATGCTAGAGAAATTCAAATAAAAGAATGGATATCTCTGGGGTTAGAAAAAGTTTTAAACCAAAAGAAAAAGCAAATTTTTGGAATAGTTAATGGAATAGATATTGATGAGTGGAATCCTAAAAAAGATAAATTTTTAGAACATAATTATAGTTCGTTAACTGCTATAAGTGGAAAAGAAAAAGCAAAAAGAGATTTACAAGATATTTGTAATTTTAGATTGGATGAAAAAGCTCCAGTTTTAGCATTAATTTCCAGATTAGTAAAAAATAAAGGGATAGATTTAGTAGAGCATACTTTAGAAAAAATTTTAATAAAAAATGAAAAACTTTTATTTGTTATGATAGGAACTGGGGAAACGAAATATGAAACTTTTTTCAAAAGTTTAGTCAAAAAATATCCTAATAGAGTAAATATAAATATTAGATTTGCTAATGAATTATCGCATAAGATTTATGCTGGATCAGATATGTTTTTAATGCCGTCACTTAGTGAAGCATGTGGCCTGGGGCAGCTTATTAGTTTTAGATTTGGAACCATTCCTATAGTAAATCCAGTAGGTGGACTTTTTGACACGGTAAAAGATTTTACATATGATAAAAAACATGGTACAGGTTTTACCATGAAAAATTTTTCAGATGATGGTTTAATAGAAGCAATAAATAGAGCAATAGATTTATATACTAATGAAAAAAAATCTTGGCAAAAACTAGTAAAAAGAGTAATGAATTTAGATGTTTCTTGGGAAGAACCTGCTAAAAAATATTTGAAAATTTATAAAATGAAAAAAAATTTTGATACTGATAGTATTTTACATTTTTAGATTTTTTACATGAATAAAATTAAAATTTTAACAATTATAACAAAATTAGAATTAGGTGGAGCCCAGGAAGTTGCACTTTATACAGCTGATAATTTAGGAGAAAATTTTGAATCTTATTTTGCTTCAGGGGAAATTGGTATTTTAGATAAAGATAAAACTAAAAATTATAAAAATATTAAAGAGTTTTTTAATATTTTGACTTTAAAAAGAGAAATAAATCCTTTTTATGATTTCTTAGCATTTATAGAAATTATAAAATTGATAAAAAAGATAAAACCTAATATTGTCCATTCTCATTCATCTAAAGCTGGAATTTTAGCTAGAATTGCTAGTTTTCTTCTAGGAGTAAAGGTTAGAATTCATACATATCACGGGTTTGGTTTTCATGATTATCAAAATAAATTTAAAAAAAAGTTTTTAGTTTTAATTGAACGATTTGCAGCGAAATTAGCAACAAAATTAATAGTAGTTTCAAAGTATAATATAGAAAAAGCTTTAAAAGAAAAAATAGGGAATTTTAATCAATATCAGGTAATAAGATGTGGAATAGATATAGATAAATATAAAATTTCTAAGATTTTTGATGAAAAGGAGAAATTTAAAATTTTATTTAATAACTCTATGATAAGTGTTCCTTTTAATTCTTTTTCTAAAATTATTGGAATGGTGTCTTGTCTAAAACCACAAAAATCGCCATTAGATTTGGTTGAAATTGCTAACATTTTAATAAATATTGAAAATAATAAAAATTTTTATTTTTTTATAGTTGGTGATGGAATTTTAAGAGAAAAATTGGAGAAAAAAATAGATGATTATAATCTAAAAAACAATTTTTTTCTTTTAGGTTGGAGAAAAAATATAGAATTGATTCTAAAAACATTTGATGTGTTTGTTTTGACATCAATTTTTGAAGGCTTGCCAATGGCAGTTTTGGAAGCTATGGCATCAAATGTTCCAGTTGTTGCTACTGGTGTTGATGGGACGAGGGAAATAATAAAAGACAATAAAAATGGATTTTTAGTAAATTGTCATGATAATAAAACTTTTTCAGAAAAAATAAAAATATTACTTTTTAGAAAAGAAATCAGAGAGAAATTTATAAAAAATAGTAAAAAAATTTTAACAGAAGATTTTAACAAAAATTTTGTTATAGAAGAGTTTAAAAATTTATATAGTAAACAAATCTTAAATAAAATAAATCGTTAATATAAAAATTATTTCTTTATGAAAATTTAATAAGAATTTTTATTATTTTTTCAAAATTTCATCAAATTTTAATTTTATTTTAGTTTTTAATTGATTATTAATTCATGCTTTTTAGTTTTTCAAGATTTTTTTTATTTTTGTCAAAATCTATTAAGATGTTTAACTTATAAACTTTTCAAATTTTTAAAATTTTTGAGTTTAAAAAAATTAATTTATTAGAGAATTGTTGGTTTCATTAAAATCTTATCTAATATTTTCCAAAATTTTATAATTTTTGATTAGAAAATTATAAAATTTTAGCTAAAGTCTTTAAAAATTTAATAAT
>ONXP01000037.1 GCA_900321865.1 uncultured Elusimicrobia bacterium | reverse complement strand
TTTTGGTTCTACTGCTACAACCTTTATATTTTTATTTTTTTCTTTTAGATATTCACCTACTCCTGTGATAGTTCCGCCAGTTCCTACTCCAGCAACAAAAATATCAACATTTCCGTCAGTATCTTCCCAAATTTCAGGACCAGTGGTTTTTTTGTGTATTTCAGGATTTATAGGATTTACAAATTGACCTGGAACAAAGCTATTTTTAGTAATCTTAGCTAGCCTTTCAGCTTCTTCTAGAGCTCCTTTCATGCCTTTTGAGCCTTCGGTCAAAACTAATTCTGCACCGTATGCTTTCATTAAATTTCTTCTTTCTATAGACATAGTTTCTGGCATGACAATAATAACTTTATAGCCTCTAGACGATGCTATACTTGCCAAACCTATTCCTGTATTGCCACTGGTAGGCTCTATGATAACAGAATCTTTTTTTAAAATTCCTTTTTCTTCTGCATCTAAAATCATTGCTTTTGCAATTCTATCTTTTATAGAACCTGCTGGATTAAAATATTCTAATTTTGCATAGATTTTGGCTTTTATGCCTAAAAATTTTTCTATCCGTTCTAATTCTAAAATAGGAGTTTTTCCAACTAACTCATTTATTGATTTATATATTTTTGACATAATATTATAACCTCCGATAATTTTAAAAATAAAAAATTTAGATTGTGTTTAGAAAAAAATTTTGAGAATTCAAAAAATAAGCCGAGAAGTTGTAAATTAATAAAAAAATTATAATTTTTCATAAAATTTTGAGTATAAAAATAAATATAAAAAACTAAAGATTGATATAAAATAAGTCGCAATAACCCCAAAATTATCAAAAATAAAACTCTGGAATATTGGAATTAAACCGCCTCCAAAGAGCATTGTCATAAAGAGACCACTCATTTTTTCAGCACTAGATTTTAAACCTTTTAGAGATAAATTAAAAAGTGAACTGGAAAATATAGATATAAAAAAACCACAGCATACAAAAAATATAGCAAATAAAGGAATTTTATATTGAAACACAGATATTGTAAGATTGTTGTAAAATTTATAGACGAAAATCCCTAAAAAGCATAAAAATATACAAATAAAAGATGAAAATAAGGATAAAATTTGGCTAGATACTTTTTGTCCAACAAAAAATCCTATTAATCGCCCTATTGACATAAAAATTATAAATATTCCTGATAAGAAAGATGAAATTTGATAAAAATTCATTGAATTCAATGCAATTCTGGTGTAATTATTTAGTCCAATTTCTATCCCCATATACAAAAATATCGCAATCATTCCTAGGTAAAAATGCCTTATAGATAGAATTTTTTTAAGATTTAAAGAACTTTCATTAGAATTAGATTTTTCTATTTTTTTTATTGGGCTAAAGAAAGCTATTATCATAGTGATTAAAAAAATAAAAACGACTAATAAAAGCATTTTTGATATAGATGATAAATTTAAAATATTTTTGTACCGAAAAAAACCAAGTAAAAAAAAGGCAATTGAGCCAGAAAAAGAATTAACTCCGCAAACTAAAATGTTTAAACTATTAGCTTTATTTCCTTCTCCCAAAAGATGATTAATTAAAGGATTATATAAAGTGTTAATAAAACAATTGGAAGTGCCGGAAATAAAAGCTCCTAAAAAATATATAAATATAGATAATGGCAATTTTTCAGAAAAATAAAATTTTAAAAAAAAATTTTTGCAAGATAAATATTGGATAGTTATCCCTAAAAATCCTAACAAGAAAGCGATAATTATGGTTTTTTTATAACCTAATTTTTCTAAAATGTTTCCAGCCAAATATCCAAACAAAAAATATGGCAAAAAGCAAAGCAAATTTCCAAACATACCAAAAGAATTTGATTTTATTCCAAGAAAGTTTTGCCAAATATTGCCTAAAGGTGCGGCAAGACAGGTAGAAAATCCCATTAAGGAACATAAAACAAAAATTATAAAAATAGTTATAGTTTCTTTTTTGATAGTCATTTTATTTATAATCTTTTAAAATTATCTAAAACATTCTATTATTTATAAAAATTTTATCAATCTTATTTTTATGAGGCAAAAATGTTTGACAAAAAAAATAGCGATATATCTATAATAATTCCTGCTGGAGGAAGCGGGGAAAGATTAAAAAATTTTTTGAACGGAGAAAATAAACAATTTTCAAAAATTAATGATAAAATGATTCTAGAAATTGTGATAGAAAGGCTTTCAAAAATAATAGATTTTCGTGAATTTATAATTGCTTTTCCTAGTTTTTTTGACGAAAATTTTGAGATTGAAAGTAAAAAACAATATTTTTTATCAAAATTTCCTTTTTTAAAAATTATTCCTGGAGGAAAAACTAGAGCAGAGTCTGTCAGTTTTGCTTTAGATGCTTCTGATTTTTGTGATGGAAAAGTTTTGGTTCATGATGCAGTTAGACCTTTTTTTCATAAAAATAGTGTAAAAAATTTAATAGAAATTTCGAAAACTAAAAAAAATGTAATTTTAGCAGTAAAATCAAAAGATACTATTAGAGAATTTTTTGAAAATTGTAGCATCAAAACATTAGACAGAGAAAAAATTTTTTTGGTTCAAACTCCACAAATCTTTGATATACAAACTTTAAAAAAAGCATATCTTTATTCAAAAAATAATAATTTTTTTCCAACAGACGATGCAGGAGCATTAGAATATATTGGCGAAAAAGTGTTTTTGTGTGAAGGTGATTATGATAATTTTAAAATTACTACTAGAGCAGATTTTGTTTTGGCAAAAATCATTATTAATAAAAATTTTACAGAAAATTTGTAGAAAAAATAATAAATTCTATAAATTTTAAGAGTAAAATTCTGGAAATTTAAAAATATAAAAATTATATTTTTCGGAGGATAAAATGACAATAGGAATGGTAAAAACGATAGAAACACTATTTTTTTTATTTGCTGTAGCTTGCTTTTTTATTATTGATTATTCAGAAAATAAATTTAAATCTGATGAAAAAAGGTTAAAAAAGATAAAAATTTTAAAAAAAATAGGAAAAATTGCTTTTTATTGTATTTTTTTGTTTTTAGTATTAATAGATATGATTATAAGCGATAAACCAAAAAAATCATTTAATAACATTAATAACAAAAGTCAAACTCAAAAAGATTTATAGAAAAAGTAACTAGGAGAAAATTTAGTAATATATCAAAAGGTGTATATAAAAATTGGAAAATAAATAAAATTATGAGAATAAAATTATGAATATAATGGATAAAATTATAAAAAAGTCGATAGAAAAAGATTCTGTTTTGGTCGTAGGTTTAGATCCTGACATTAAAAATTTTCCCAAATTTTTATTAAACGATTTTGGAATAAAATTAGAAGATTTGGAAAATAAAAAGGATTTAAACTTTTTAGAAAAAGTAGAAAAAGCTCTGTTTGAGTTTAATAAAATTGTAATAGATTCGTCGGTTGACGAAATAGTAGCTATTAAACCGCAATTAGCTTGCTACGAAGTTTATGGATCTTTTGGAATAAGAGCTTTGGAAAAAACTTTAGAATATGCTAGGCAAAAAAATTTGATCATAATAAATGATGCCAAAAGAGGTGATATAGGAAATACTTCCGCATTTTATGCTGAAGCTTTTTTAGGAAATTCTATGCTTTCTGGAGATTTGGTAACGGTCAATCCTTATATGGGGGAAGATGCATATTCTCCATATTTTCACTATTTTCATAAAAATAAAGGAATTTTTATTTTAACTAAAACATCTAATCCATCGTCTTGTGATATTCAGGATTTATTGACTGAAAATAACGAAGAAATTTATATATCTTTGGCAAAAAAAATAGATTTTATTTCAAAAGATTTTTTGGGAGATTTTAATTATTCTGCGATAGGAGTAGTGATAGGTGCGACATTTCCAGAAATTGCGAAAAAGCTGCGAAGTATTATGCCTTGTAATATTTTTTTAGTGCCAGGTTATGGAGCTCAGGGCGGAGAAGCAAAAAATTTAAAATCTTTATTTGATAAATCTGGAAATGGAGCCTTGATCGTGTCAGCTAGAGGAATAATTTTTTCTTATAAAAAAAGTGAAAATTGGGAAAATGTTTCTACTAGTGAGATGTCAAACTTTATAAAAAATGCTGCGAAATCTGCAAAAGAAGAATTAAATTCTGTGAGAAATAATTAAATTTTTAAAAAATGAAAATAAAAATTCATAAAAAAAATACAATATTTATATTTAATTTTTTTGCCATTTCGATTAGCTTTATTTTGGTAATTTTTGCAAAAATTTTTAAATTTAGACTTTATAATTTTTCTTATTTATTTGTTTTTATTCCAATAATTTCTTTGTTCATTACTTTAAAAATTTTTAATGTAAAAAATATTTTTTTAAATATTAAACAAAAAGCATTTAAAAATTTTTATATATTTGATAATAGAATTTTTTTAACTTTTTTGTTTGCGATATTTTTCTGTATATTTATTTTTTGTTTCAATCTTTTACTTGGCAAACTTTTTGGCAGAATTCATTTTTCTAATAATATTTCTGATTTTTCTCAAAAATATCTAAATTATTTTACAAAAGAAAATTTTCAAATTTTTACTCATTTTACTAATGAACTTGGATTAAATGCTTTTTGGGCGAGCAATACTTTAAGTGGGATAATTTTTGGATTAACAATTTCTGCTTTTAATTTCTTTTTAGAACTTTCGGTTTGGTTTTCTTTTGTTTGGGATGAACTTCGATTTATGACATTTTGGCAAAAAAATATTTATATCGGATTCATTAGGGGAATAATTCATTCTAGTTTAGTTTTTTTAGGAATTTTTGGAGAATTTCATTCTGAAAAAAAAACTTTAATTTTTGCTATTTTAATATTTTTTTTCAATATTTTTTATTTTCCAATTCTAGGGAATA
>ONXP01000036.1 GCA_900321865.1 uncultured Elusimicrobia bacterium | reverse complement strand
TATATAAATTTATCAATAAAAAATAATAAAAATTTTTAATTTATACCGTTAAAATTTTTTTACAAAAGAAAAATTTTTGTTTGTTTCATTTCAATTATCAAATTAAACATTTGAAAAAATGTAGAATTTTATTATTTTATATCTTTTGTTTTTTCATTTTTATCATTTTCAAGCTTTAAACATCCCGGACAAAGTCCGATAAGTAATAGCCTGTGCCATTCAGTTTTAAATCCATTCATATTTTCTGGTGTTTGGTTTAGAGAATTGTCATATGGAATTGGTGTGTCAAAAATTTTATTGCATTTTCTGCAAAGAAAATGATAATGAAATTCTTTATTAAAATCGTAATGAACTGGACCATATGTCATAGACAATCTTCGAATTTTTCCCATATCTGCAAGTAGATTCAAATTTCTATAAACAGTTCCATGACTGATTTTAGGCTCTATTTCTCGTGCCATATTATAGATTTCATCTGCTGTTGGGTGCATAGGATGATCTTTAATAATTTTTAATACCAGTTCACGCTGTTTGGTATTTCTAGTCTGTTTCAATATGGTTTTTCCTCCGATTATTACTAATTTTTTATTATACATAGAAGAAGTTTATTTATCAATATTAAAACTTATTACTAATAAAAAAATCATAAAAAATTATTTTTTAACTGGCTATTGTGTAAATCAAGAAGAAAAATGAATTTAGAATAATATTTTTGAATTCTTGAAAGATTAAATTAAAATTTAAAAGAGAATAAAAAACTCCTCACCACTTGATTTATTTCATGATGAGGAGTTTTTTTCTTTTAGGTTAACTTTTTATTTTTGTTTTTTGTAGCCACACTTTGGGCAAAAACCCCATTTTTATTAAGTGCCGCTTTGCATAGTGGACATCTATCAACAGTTCTAGTAATAGGAAACTCATAATAAAGCAGCATTGACACCACTAGTAAAAGTAATTTTTGCTATATTTAGCTTTTATTTTAAGAGGTCATAGACGATTTTGATCATACCTTCAACTGTCATAGTTTCTTTTGTCACAACAAGTCTACAATCTGGATAAGTAGTGGCTAGTTCAGTTTTAAATGCTTTCTATTTCATTTTGCTTTGAGGATGACCATTTTTGATCCCTTGTTTTTCATAAACATCTAAAAAATAGCTGGAAGCAAAGGATCATCTTCACGAAGGATTAAGGCATGGTCAAAATTTTTGACAACATCTAATGCTACCTTTCATAATAATTAATAATTCTCTTTTTGGCATTTGTCTAAAAATTTATGGTTTAATAGTTTTCTGTATGTATTTCAAAATAACTCTGTGTATGTGAGCAAACCGGACAAATCTCAGGTGCTTTTGTGCCAACCACTATATGACCACAATTTCTGCATTCCCAAATTTTTACTTCACTTTTTTCAAATACTTGTTTCGTTTCTACATTTTTTAGAAGTGCTCTATATCTTTCTTCGTGCTTTTTTTCAATTTCTGCTACTGCTCTAAATTTAGCAGCAATATCTTTAAAACCTTCTTTTTCTGCTGTTTCAGCAAACCCCTTATACATATCGATCCATTCATAATTTTCACCATTCGCTGCTGCACCTAGATTTTCTGCTGTATTTCCTATTCCACCAAGCTCTTTTAGCCAAAGCTTTGCATGCTCTTTTTCATTGGCTGCAGTTTTTTCAAATATTGCTGCAATTTGTTCAAACCCTTCTTTTTTTGCTACAGATGCAAAATAAGTATATTTATTTCTTGCTTGTGATTCTCCTTTAAATGCTGTTTCTAAATTTTTTTCTGTTTGTGTTCCCTTTAATTTTGACATAATTTTTTCTCCTTTATTTTTATTTATATCTTATGGGAAACCCTTCAAATATAAGGCTTTACCAAAAGATTAAAAAGTTCTTTTCTATATATTTTTCTTATTAAGAATGATTACTGATAATATAATATTTTTTTATTTTGTCAAGTAGAAATTTAGATTTAAATAGCTATGTTTTTAATCAAAGATAGGTTTTATTGGATACTAAAAGCTGAACAATTAAATAAAAAAAGTTTGATTATTAGATTGTTTAAAAATGCTTACTATATTGCAATATTATATTGTAAATTTTTATATTATATTTATTAAAAATGATTTTAAATCAAATACTGAATGATATTCTAAAAATTTCAAAATATAATCAGAAAAAGATTTTTGGCAAAGATTGTGAAAGAGAATAAAAATATTTTGAAAACAAAAAACTATAAAGATGCTATTTTGAAGTATTTATACAAAAATATTATGGGAATTAATTATTTTTAATAAATTTATGCATTTTCTGGTTTTAAAATTTCTTTTACAAAAAATTTATTTTTATCAAAAATTTCTGATTTTATGTCCAAAATGTCTTTTATTGTAATAGATTTTATAATATTTTTTATCTCAAAAAAATCTTCAAATTTACTCATAACCTCATAATAACCCAAAATGCTAGTTATATTATTTACAGTTTCAAATTCTATTTCGTTTCCAAATGCTAAAATATTTTTTATTTTTTCTAGCTCAGCATTTATAAAAGTTTTAGAAAAATTATTTATTTCATCAAAAATTACTTTTTCTATTTCCTCTAAATTTTTATACTCGCATTGTCCATAAATGGAAAAAAGAGATGCATATTTTTGGTCAAAAATACTAGCATTGATGTCCCAAACTAAATTTTTATCTAATTTTAATGCTTTATATAATTTTGAGCTCTGACCTTGCCCTAAAATTTTGGATAAAATTTTACTAAGTGTAAATTTTTTTATGTTAGAATAATCAAAAGAATTAAAAGTAATAGCAAAGTAAGTTTGATTGATAGTAGACATAGAATTTTCAAAGGTAAGAGGAGATTTTTTTAAATAAATATCACCATTAAAATTTAAATTTTCTTTAAAATTGTTATTAGATTTTTTAACATTAAAATATTTATTAGCTAAATCTTTTACTTTTTCAAATTCCAAATCTCCAGCAACAAATAAAACCATATTACAAGGGTTGTAATTTTTGTCATAATACGATTTTAAATCCAGAGTTTTCATATCTAAAATATTTTGTTTTGTTCCTATTATTGGCCTAGAATACACAAAATCACTGATTGAAAAAAAATGTTTATATATATTTTCAAACAAATTGCTAGATGGATGATTTTTGTATAATTCTATTTCCTCTATGATTACACCTTTTTCCAGGTTAAAGTTTTTTTCTTCTAATTCCAGGTTAAAAGCCATATCACTAATAGCAAAAAATGCTTTTTCTGCATATTTAGAGGCTAAAGTAATATAAAAATGTGTATAATCTATAGACGTGGCAGCATTCATCAGTCCGCCAATATCTTCAATTTCCCTGGAAATCGCATTATTTGGGAAAGATTTTGTATTTTTAAATACTATATGTTCCAAAAAATGTGAAATTCCGCTATTTTTTTCGGTTTCATTTTTTGAGCCTATTTTTACCCATAAATTTATATCAACTATAGGCAAATCATTTTTTTTATAAAAAACTAACTTTAATCCATTGTTAAGTAAAAAAGTTTGTATATTTTGTATTTTGTTCATAAAATTTTTCCTTATATATTTTCAAGTTTTGTATTAGGAAAATAAAATTCTAAAATCTCTTTATAAGTTTTTCTTTTATTAGCCATACCAGCTGCTCCAGTCTGGCTCATACCTACTCCGTGTCC
>ONXP01000062.1 GCA_900321865.1 uncultured Elusimicrobia bacterium | reverse complement strand
TGTCATATGACTCATTTAAAAAAAGAAGACAGGGCGAATTTTTCGAGTTATTTTAATCTCAATTTAGGTGAGGGGGATGGAAACATGGAGGGCTTTGTGGATAAAAAATTTTTCTAGATTTTATATAAAATTAATATTGAAAATATGAATTTATAAAAGTATATTTTGAATAAATTTTTTGCTTAGGAGGATCAAAATTTATGAAGAAAATGTTTTTAGTACTATTTATATTAATTTTGCCAAATATATTATTTTCCACTAATTTTTCAAAATCTAATTACAATATAGACAAAATTGTATCTATTGCATTGAATGATGCAAATGTTTCTAATAGTGATTCTCTTGTATGGGTAAAACAAAAACAAGAAAAAGAATTTTTATATACTGTGTATGAACTGGAATTTATAGTAAATAACCAAAATAAATATGAATATGAAATAAAAGGAAATGGAAAAATTTTAAAAAAAGAAATAAAAATACTTGATGATAATTTAACTATAAATAATAATTTTTATAATCAAAAAAATATAACAGGATCTTCTCAAAATAATTTAGAAAATTCTAAAAATGAAAATATCACTTTAAACGATGCAATTGATATTTGTTTAAAATTTATCGGCATTTCTAGTAAAAAAATAAGTAGGCTCAAAACTGATTATGAATATGAGGAGGGAAGAGCAATATATGAGATAGAATTTCATTACAATAGATGCGAATATGATTTCAAAGTGGATGCAAATACTGGGAAAATTTTAAAATATGAAATAGATGACTAGTTATTTTTATATCCTATTGCCTGGGAAATAATAACTCTTTTACCCTTTTTACCCTTTGGTAAATTTAGAACTTCTGAAACTTCTTTTCTGTCGAAAAAGCCTCTCACGATGCTACCCATATTGTTTGCAGTTATAAAAAGTTCGACATTTTGGTAGCTAGATCCTGCATGCATTACGGCATAATCATTCTTGCTACCAACATAAACTAAAACATTCGATACATCTTTCATATAAGGTTGCTTATTAAATAAATTTAAATAATTATTTTTAGATTTCTGCAATAAAAGATTTTTTTCTGCATCATACAAATAAATTCCATTTTCGTTAAAAACATAAATATCTAAATCTTTTCCATTTTTTGCCGTTGGAATGGTTCTTTTCCCGTCAGGTCTATTCACTCCGTATGCTACCCATAAAATAGTACTTAGAGTTTTATTGTCTATAGATTTATTTAAAAAGTCATGACAAGATTTTCTATTTTCTAGAGTTTTTATTAAAGTCGTTTGATTAGATTTATCTGGAGCAGGCAACTTTATATCAGCTGCAAATAAATAATAATTTGAAATTAAAACAATGAAAAAGCATTTTAAAAAATTAAATTTTGACATGAATCACCTCAAATAAAATTAACTTAAAACTTTTATTTTATTTTAAAAAGTTATAATTATAAAATATTTAAAAATTTTAAAAATTAAAAAAATAATTGCAAATTTTAAGATTTACATATAAAAATATATAAAAAAATCTCAAGTTTGTAAAATATTAAAAATTTAAATATTCTAAACATTATAAAAAAGAGGGAAAATGTTAAACATCATAATTTTATTGTCAATTTTTGTGCTATTAATTATTATTTTTAATTTTAGAATTGTTCCTCAGTCTAAGGCTTATGTCATAGAAAGACTGGGAGCATATTCGTCTACTTGGCATGTGGGAATTCATGTAAAAGTTCCGCTTATCGATAGTATAGTAAAAATTGTTAGTTTAAAGGAAAAAGTTTTGGACTTTCCTCCACAGCCGGTTATAACGAAGGATAATGTTACAATGCAAATTGATACTGTAGTTTATTCTAAAATAATAGACCCCAAACTTTATACATATGGCATAGAAAATCCCACTTTTGCTTTGGAAAATCTGACAGCGACAACCTTAAGGAATATTATAGGCGAGTTGGAGCTAGATGATACTTTGACTGGAAGGGATGTCATAAATGCTAAAATGCGAAAAGTTTTAGATGAAGCTACGGATCCTTGGGGAATAAAAGTGACCAGGGTGGAGGTGAAAAATATTGATCCGCCCAAAGCTATTCAGGATGCAATGGAAAAACAAATGCGAGCAGAAAGGGAAAGACGAGAACAAATTTTGATAGCAGAAGGGAAAAAACAAAGTTTAATTTTGGAAGCAGAAGGAAAAAAAGAAGCGGCTATTTTAGAGGCAGAAGCAGAAAAAAGATCAAAAATAGAAAAAGCTAAAGGGGAGGCAGAAGCCGCACTAGAAATTCAAAAAGCTGCTAGCTCTGGTATAGAAATTTTAAAACAATCTGGAGCGGATGAAATTTATATAAAATTAAAAAGTTTGGAAGCCTTTGAAAAAGCATGTGATGGGAAAGCTAATAAAATAATTATTCCGTCAGATATTCAAAATATTTCCGGATTTTTGGCTAGTATAAAGGAAATTTTAAAAGATAAAAATTAAAACTATAAAACTAAACCAGAAAATTAGTAAAAATCTAAATTTTTATTATTTGGATTATTTTGAACCTTTTCAGCACACTGTAAAGAATTTACGAATATAAAAATTAACAATATATTTAATGATAAAAACTTTTTAAATTTAATCATCAATTTTTATTTTCCCTAAAACTTTTCCGAAATAAAGACAAAGAATGATTATAATTAAATAAAGAATTATAGCTATATTTGTTTTTGATTTGACGATAAAAAAAGCCAAAAAAGATGCAACTATTGAAACAGAATATAAAATAGAAACTATTTTTTTTGTGCTAAAACCTTTTATTTTTAGTCTTATGGCTATATGATCTTTACTTCCTAGAAATATAGATCTTCCTCTTTGCATCCTTTTATAAGATATATAAAGAGTGTCGTATATTGGTAAAATTAGTATTAATATTGGGGAAAAGACGGCGATATCGTTATTTCCAGAATAATTTGCTCCAAGTGATAAACTTGCTAAAATAATGCCTATAAAAAGGCTACCGGCATCGCCCATAAAAATTTTTGCAGGGAAAAAGTTAAACTTTAAAAAGCCTAAAGCTGCCCCGCCAATAGCCAAAGCTGCAAAATTTACATAAGATGCCTCAAAAGGCGAATTGATTAAAAAAAATGTAATAGATGTTATAAAAGCTACTCCAGAGCTAAGACCATCCATTATGTCTATCAGATTAAAAGCATTGGTTATGCCAATTATCCAGAGATAACTAAAAATTATCGCCATAAAATTTGGCGAAATAAATTTAATTTTTATGTCAAAAAGTATTAAAATTGTCGCACTAATAAATTGCCAAAAAAATTTTTGTTTAAAGTTTAGATCCTTTAAATCATCTATTAGCCCTATTATTAACATTAAAAAACTGGCTAAAAAAATGCCCCATAAATTTTTTAATGTTCCTGTCTCAAAGTGTGAAAAAAGCCTTAAAATTATCAAGGTTAAAAAAAATGCCGAGCCTATGGCTAATCCTCCTAGATATGGAGTGGGAGATTTGTGATTTTTTATATTATTTTTTGGAATATCATAAATATTGTATTTTATCGCTATGTGTTTAAAAAATTTTGTAAAAATAATGGAAAAAATAAAAGCTAAACTAAAAACTAAAATATAAAACATAAAAAACTCCTATAAAGGATCAACTTCTATAGACAGCTTTGCATTAGAATTTTTATAATTTTCTAAAATATTTAAAAATTCCAGGCTAATTTTACTAAATAAATTTGTTTTTATTAAGATTTGATAATAAAAATTATTGTATTTTTTGTAAATGCTGGATTTATATGGGCCTAGAATTATGAAATTTAAAGACTTTTTATCATTAAAATTTTTAATTTTTTGATAAATTAGAGTGATTTCATTTTTTGCTAAATTTTCATTTTTGCTTCGGAGGGTCAATAAAATAATTCTAGAAAACGGCGGATAAAAAAGCTCTTTTCGCCATTTTATCTCGTCTAAAAAAAATTTTTTATAGTCTAAATTTTTAGCACTTTTTATAGCATAATTGTCCGGATAATATGTCTGGATTATGCCAAGGCCTTTTTCTCTTCTGCCAGCTCTTCCTATGGTTTGGACTAAAAGGCTAAAAGTTTTTTCCCCTGCTCTAAAATCTGACAGGTTTAACATTGTATCTGCCGAAATTATTCCAACTAAATCTATATTTTCAAAATCCAAACCCTTTGATATAATTTGAGTTCCTAACAAAATGTCGATATTTTGATTTTTAAAATCTTTAAAAATTTTTTCATTATAATTTTTATTTTTTCTCATAAGATCGCTGTCTAGCCTAGCAATTTTTGCATTTGGAAAAAAATTTTTTATTTCTCGTTCAATTTTTTGGATAGCAAAACCAAAATGTTTAATATATTTAGATTTGCAACTTGGGCAAATATTAGAATTTTTTATAGAGTAGCCACAATAATGGCAAATTAAATTTTCATTGTCGCTGTGATAGACGAGAGGAATGTCGCAATTCTTACATTTATAAACAAACCCGCATTTTCTGCAAAATACAAAAGTCGAATCGCCTCTTCTATTCAAAAATAAAAGAACTTGCTTTTTTTTATCCAAAGTTTCAATAATTTTTTTTCTTAAATATTCAGAAATCATTGAATAATTTTTTTTTAAAATTTCCAGTTTCATATTTATTATTACAATATCATTTTTTTCTTCTTTAAAAATTTTTGAATTTTGATATTCTTCAATATTTTCAATAATATTTTGATTTTTCAAATCATTAATTTTTTCAATTTCAATTTTACTCTTATGTTCAAATTTGTTCCCAAATTCATTTTCAAATTTCTCAAAATTTTTAATATTTAATTTGCCAGAATTGTAATCTTTTGGATTAAAATGTTTTGAAATTTCAGATTTTTTAGGATTTAACTCTATATTTTTATTTTTTTTATTGCTATTTAGAAGGGTGAAATTATTTAAATTTTTTAAACTTTTTGCTTTATATGGCATTTCTAAAATATTTTCTTTTTTAATTCTATAATATGTATCAATACTAGGTGTTGCACTGCCTAAAACTATCGTAGAATTTAAAATTTTTGCTCTAAAGGATGCAACATTTCTCGCATCATAAAATGGCTTTTCAGCATTTTTAAAGGATGGATCGTGCTCTTCATCTATGATAATTAAGCCTAAATTTTTAAACGGAGCAAAGATTCCTGACCTTGTAGCGATTAAAATTTTTGTTTTATTTTGTAAAATATTTTTGTAAATCTGTGATTTTTGAGAAGCAGTCATTTGGCTGTGGAGAGCATTTACTAAACCTTTAAATCTTATTTCTAGCCTTAAAAATGTTTGAGGAATTAGTGAAATTTCCGGCACCAAATAAATAATATTTTTATTTAAGTTTAATGTTCTGAGAATTAAATGTAAGTAAACCTCGGTTTTTCCGCTCCCAGGACATCCAAAAAGTAAAAATTCATTATAACTATTATTTTTTATCGATTTTGAAATAGTTTTGATTGCATTTTCTTGGTAAATATTTGGGGTTAAAAAATTTTTGCTATAAAAATTTTCTAGATTTTCATTGTCAAAAAATTTTTTTATTTCAATATTTTTTTTAAAATTTTTCGTTTTTGGCAAAAATAAATTTATCGCTTCGCCCAAAGAGCATAAATAATATTCACTAATTTTTTTGGAAACTTCTAGCATTTCCTTTGTAAAAAAATTTTCATCATCTATAACTTTAATTATTTCTTTAAAAATTATTTCTAAGTTTTCTAAATCGAAATTTTCTAGTTCATAAACTATTCCAAGCTTTATTTTATTTCGGAATGGGACTTCTACTCTTTTTCCAATTTCTATATCATTTTTTAGATTTAATGGAGCTAAATATATGAACACTTTTATATCGATTGAGTTTGGCAGAGGGAAAATAACTCCAACGAAAAAGAAATTAGGGTTTTTATCGTATATTTTCATCTTTATTAAAAGTTTTACAAAAATTTTGATAACTGCATTTTTTGCAATTTTCGTTTTCTATTTTTTTAAAATTTTCAATTCGTATGTTTTTTACATAATCTGTTATAATTGATTTTAATTCATTTTTTTTCATTTTTTCTAAAGGAATTTCTTCGTTTACAAAAGGATATAAAAGTTTAATATTTTTTACTTTAAAATTATAAATTTCTTCCATTGCATGCATATAAATATTCATACTTAAAAGATATTCTTTAGAATTTTTTGAGTTAAAAGAGGTTTTATAGTCAAAAATAATAATTTCATTGTCATGGCTTTTATCAATTCTATCGATTGTTCCACGGACTAAAAAATTATTGATTTTCCAGGCAAAATTTTTTTCTACAAATAAAATTTCATTAAAATCTTTATTTTTCATCCAATTTATAAAATTATCAATCATATTTTCTATTTTTTCATCAAGAATAAAATTTTTTAATTTAAATTTTTTAACTAAAATTTTTTTATAAAATTTTTCATCGTATTTTTGATAAAAGTTTTCAAATAAAAACTCGTGGAAAATATTTCCTAAAATAATATTTTCATTTTCTTCATTGTATAAAAATCCAATTTTTTTCTGTTTTTCCAAAAAATATATAAAAGGGCATTTTCGAAATAATTCTAATTCTGCGACTGAGTAAAAAACTTTTTCTTGTTTCTGAAAAATTTTAATTTCATTTTTTTCTAGATAATTTTTCATAGAAATTTTAACATTTTCTCTATAAAAATCGATTTTTAAAGGAGTTTGGTCTTTTATTTTTAGATTTTCGTTCGTGGAAAAATCGCCTTTAGCAAATTTTACAAAAGGTTTAAAATTTTCTTTTATTAAATAGGTTTCGCCTTTTATTTCTAAAATTTTATTGGAAAGTTTAGGGAAAGAATTATTTTGTTTTATAAATGAAATAAATAATAAATCTTGACTTCTAGTTAATCCTACATAAAAAATTCTTTCTTCTTCTTTCAAATGTTCCGTTTCCAGATTTTCTTCTAAAAATTTTTGATAAAAATTAACATTTCCATTTTTTAAAATTTCTTTTTTTTCGTTATATTTTATTATTAGGCCGTATTTTTCATGAAAATGAAAAACATTTTGTCTATTTGAAATATTTGTTGTTCCTGCTAAAAAAACAACTTTAAATTCCAACCCTTTTGATTTATGAATAGTTAAAAGCTCTACTTTTTGATCATTTTCTGTTTCTTTTTCCAAAACTTTAAAGTCATTTTCTTCCATTTCATCAAAAAATTTTAAAAAACCCAAAATATTTCCAAATAAATCTTTTTTTTCATAGAGTTTTAGTAAAATTTGAAAATCTTGTATAAAATTTATGTCTAAAGTTTTTATAAGATTTTTTATTTCTTCTGTTTCTAAAATTTTGTTAAAACTTTCAAGAATTCTATTTTGATTAAAAATTTTAAAAATTTTTTTTGAAAACGAAATAAAACTTTTAATTTTTTTGTTTAAATTTTCAAAAAAAGACAAAGAGCAATAAAGTTGTTCCAATTTTTTCATTTTTATAAAATTTAAAAAATTGATTTTTTCTAAAACTGAAATATTTTCAAAAAGCGAGATATATTTATAATTTTTTTTTTTTTTAGAAAAATTTTGCAAATAAAGTTTGATTTTTTGTTTAAATTCGTCAAAATCATCCAGATTTTTAATAATTATTATTTCATTTTCTGAGAAATTGAATATTTTTGTTAAAATTAAAAAAACTGCTTCGTCGTCTCTAGGATTTAATAAAAATCTCATAATTGATAGAAAAATTTTTATTTCTAAACTTTTTGTGAACATTATTGGATCATTAACTCTAAAAGGAATAGAAAATTTTTCTAAAGTTTTGGCATAAATTGGGATTTTAGTTTTTGAACGAAATAAAATCTTAATATCTTTCAAATTATAATTTTTTTCTAAAATTAAATATTTTATTTTTTTTGCAATAAATTCTGCATCCATAGTGTAATCAGAAGCCAAAAAAATTTTTACATTCTCTCCAATTTCATTTCTCATTCCAATAAGTTTTTGATAAATATTATTATTTTCAGATAAAAAATATTGGTTGATAAAATTTATGATGGTTTTAGTTGAACGAAAATTTTGCGATAAATTTAGGAAATAATTAGATTTAGCTAAAGATTTATATTCTAGCATCAAATGATAATTTGCATTTCGAAACATGTATATAGATTGCCCAGTATCTCCTACCAAAAAATAATTTTCAAGGGCAAAAGATTTATAATTTTTAATAAATTTACTTATTTCTCTCAAGAATAAATCTTCTGCATCGTTTACATCCTGGTATTCGTCTATTAAAATGTATTCTAAATTTTCTTTTTTTATATAATTTATTAAAATGTTGGGATATTCTTTTATGATTTTATAAGCATAAGTTAAAAGATTGGGAAAAATTAAGCTGTTTTTTTCTTCTAGAGTTTTATTAAACTTTTCGTATAAAATTTTAAAAAATTCTGCAAGGGCTAGAGTCTCTTTATCAGTATTATTATTGTGATAAGATTTTATAGAAGTTTCAAAAAAATTTTCTGGTGAAATCAGCCTAGATAATAAATTTTCTATCAAAATGTATGCACTTTTTAAAATTTGGCTGGGGCTTTTATGTAAACCCAAATTTTCTAAAATGTTTATGTATTTTGCATCGCTGTCTAAAATTTCATATCCAATTTTTAAAAATAAATCTCTTGCAGAAGTGGAATTTATAATTTCAAAATCGTTTGAAAGATTTATATTTGTGTAAATTATATTTTCTTTTATAAAATTCGAAGCAAAAGCATCTATTGTGTAAATTTTTGCAAAATTTAATATTTTGTTTATTTCGTCTGATGGAAGTTTTAATTTTGTTTTTAAAAGACTTTTTAGTCTAATTTTTATTTCGTCTGTAGCCTTATTTGTAAATGTTAGAGCTAAAATAGAGCTTATGGCGGTTTTTTGGTCAAAAGACTTTTCGTTTATTAATTTTTCTAGTATATAAAAAAATTTATTTATAAGAACTGTGGTTTTTCCGCATCCTGGCCCTGCAGAAAGGCAAATTATTCCGTCTGTTATAGTTATTGCTTTATTTTGTTCATCTGTAAAATTCATTTTTTGTAATTTTTAAAAATCTTTATAATTGAAATTTTAATTGTAAATATTTTATTATTTTTTATATTAATTTAAATAAAATTAATTTTGTGTAAGGTTTAATTTTTCTTTAAAATTAATTTTTATTTTTTATAACAAAATTTTTAAAAAGGAATTTTTTTGTCTAAAAGGCAATTATTATGCAAAATTTTATAAAACCAATAAAAATTAAAAATATAGATTTTGAAAATAATTTAGCCCTGGCTCCTCTTGCAGGAATTAGTATAAAACCTTTTCGCAAATTTATTAGAAATTTTGGGGCTAGAATTTTATTTACCGAAATGATTTCTAGCCACGGCCTTTTTTATAACAATAAAAAAACTTGGGATCTCGTGGATATTTCTTTGGAAAATCCGACTGTTATTGTCCAAATATTTGGAAACGATCCTGAAATTTTAGCAATTGTTAGCGAAATGTTAGCGGATAAAGGTGTAAAATTTATAGATATAAATATGGGTTGTCCTGCCCCAAAGGTCGTCAGCCACGGTTCAGGCTCCAGCCTTTTAAAAGATCCTTTAAAAATTGCAAAGATAATAAAAACTGTTAGACAAAAAATAAATATCCCATTGTCAATAAAAATTAGAGCAGGCTTTGACCTAAACAGTATAAATGCTCCGGAAATTGCAAAAATTGCGGAAGACGAAGGTGTAGATTTAATTACCGTTCATGCTAGAACCAGGAGCCAAAAGTTTAATGATTTTGATTGGAATATTATTAAAAAGGTCAAAGATGCTGTAAAAATTCCAGTGATTGGAAACGGAAATATTTTTACTCCATACGATGTAAAAAATATGTATGATATGACTTTTTGCGATGGGTTTATGATAGGAAGAGCCAGTTTTTCTAATCCTTGGATATTTAGGCAGATTTTAGAATTTTTTAATAACGGGACTTTTTTCGAAATTTCAGAAGAAGAAAAGTTAAATTATATTTTTGATTTTTCATCAGAATTTTTAAAATATCGAGGTGAAAGAGGCATTTTTGAGCTAAGAAAATTTATTGTGTGGCTGGTAAAAGGAATGAAAGGAGCCTCAGAACTTCGTGCAAAACTTTTTAATATACAATCCTTGGAAGATTTGTCAAAAATATTTTAGTTAAATTTCGCATTGTCCATTTACCCTATGAGAAAGTTTTGAATTTTGTTGCTTGCCTTAAAAGTCAAAAATACAATCAAAATTTTCTATAAGCTAAAAAAAACGGTTTAATTTTTAAAATATAAATCATCAAATAAAAAAGATAAATTTATTATTTTTTAAAACTTTTTTTTAAAAGAATTTTCAAAAAATCAGAATTTTCCCAAAACCTTAGGAATGATTTTTAATTTTAATAAAAATTTTTTTGATTTTGTTATTTTTTTTAAAAGATTTACTGAAAGCAACCGGCGAAATTTCAAAGTCTCTCCAAAAACAATAGACTTTTTAGATGTTCCACTTAAGGACATACAGAAAAATTTTGGAGCCTTTCCCAAGAATAAGAAAAGCTCCAAAATTTAACTAAAGGCTTATGCGGCACTAGCAAAGGCTTTAACTTTGTCTAGATTTACAAGAACTTTATTATCTTTAGCTAATTTTGATTTATGGAAGAATTTCATTATAGCTTTTTGGAATATTTTTTTCAGATTATAAATTTTCATATCTTTTTCGTCTATTCCATCTAACTCTATTCTTTCATTTTCTAGAATTTCAATATTGTTAGATTCGTCAATATTAAGCTCTGTAAAATCTAAAGTTTTTTGAATATCTTCAGTTTTATATTCCAGATTAAGAACTAAATCAGATCCTAGCCTTGAAATAACATTTATTTTGTCAGAATTTATTTTATTTATTATATTTTTTGCTTCTAAGTTTTCGATTTTTTGCTCTTTTCCGAGAATTATCTGTCTAATGTTTTTAGCTGGTTCACCATTTTCAAAATATTCTTTTTTTAAATTTTTTGATGAATTATTTAATAAAAATTCTATTTCTATAGAATTTAGATTGTCCTTATTTGCTAAAGTTTTTAAACTAGTCAGTATTTTTTCTGTTATAGCTCCATTTCCTAATAAATAGCCATTACTTAACATTTTTATGATGGAAATTTTGTCATTATTTTCAAATTTAAAATTTTTATTTTCTAGAACTTCATAACTAGACTTTCCTATCACCCACGAAATATTAATAAGTCCGTGACTTTTTTGATCAATATATTTTGTTAGATTGTCTATATCCTTTATATCTTTCATATCACCTACTAATATGAGATTGACAAACATTTTATTTTCTATTTTTAAATTATTAAAATAAGTTTGTATTTCATTAAAATTTTTTCCGTTTATGTCAAAAACTATTTCTTTAAAATCAGATAATTCTTTTTCTGCACTTCTTTCAGCTAGATATTTTGATACTTTTGGCAAAAGTTTTATTGCCATTTTTTGGCTAATTTTTAAATTATCTTTAAATTTAGTAATATCACTTTGCAATTCTGTTATATTATTAATTTGATTTTTAGTATATTTTTCGTGAATATCTAGTGCTTCAATAAAATTTTCATGGTCTTTTCCTAAAATTTCAGTAATCAAGTCATGAGCATTTTGGATTTCGTTTTCCATTAAAAATTTTTCTCCAATTTCATGAACAATTATTGATGAAACCATATCTATAAAATAATCCTGAGTAGTATATTTTTCTAAATTTTTCAAAAAATTTATCATTCCGCTAGAAAAATAAATAGTTTTTTCATTAGTAAAGACCTCATAGTGATCGTCAGATTTTTCTATACTTTTTATTTCATAGCCGTCCAAACTTTTTATTAAATCATTTAATTTATTTAGAAAGTTTTTATTTTTAATTTCTAAAATTTTATTTTTAATAATATCCATAACATTTTCTAGTTTTGAAGAAATTTTATTTAAAAAAGCTTTTATTGAATCTCCTTTTAAGTTCTTTCCTCTTTTTATAGCTTCATTTTGAAAATCTTTGTTGGATTTATCTCCACGAAGTTGTATTTCGGCTTCAAAATCATTACTCCTGATGGCGTTTTTCCAGTGGTCTTCCTCTTCGCTTTTATCTTTATCATCTTCTTTTTTCTCTTCTTTTTCCTCTTTTTTTTCCTCTTCTCGTATTGAAACTATATTATTATTAGAAAGTTCAGTTTCTTTTTCTTCTTTTATAGTATTATTGTTAGAGGGTGAACAAAAAGGGAGGTTTTGGAACCAAGATGGAATAGTATCAGTAAAAAATCCTTTTAAATTGTCCCAACCAGATCTCCAGTCAATGCTAGAAGCAAAATCTCTAATTTCAGTAAACCAAGTGCCCCAAGGAATGTTTATTAGTCCTTTTGGTAAGTCTATAAACAAGATTTTTCCTGTAAATACAAAAGGAATTGCGGCTGCCTTTAAAATTGCAAGAACCTGGTCTCTGTTTCGTGCTCGTCTTAGCCTTCTCTCAAGTCTCAGTAAACCAATATCTGGTTTTATTGTATTATATAATACATTGATTTCATATGTTATTTTCCCGATTGTTATTTCTTTTTCGTTATCTGATTTTTTTTTGATTTTATTTTTTATTGGTTTATAATCTATTTCGTCAAAAGCAGGGGTAAGAAATAATTGGATCTCTTTCAAAAACTTTACATTTTCTATATAGCTTTTATAATAATCATCGTCATAAAAGTCATCGTTTTCATAAATTCTCCAAGCTTTTTCTATGCAATGCTCTATTGTATCTTTCAAAATAGGGATAAAAAGATGTTGTACTTTTTTTGCCAAGTCTATTTCAAAAGGGAGGAGTAAATTATTTTCTAATAAGTCTTGTAATAATAAAAAGTTATTATGAAAGTTTAAATAGGTCTCATCTTTGTATAAATTATCAAAAGTGATTTCATCCTTTTTTATTTTTTCTAAAAGTGTTAAAAATTTTTGATCTTTTGATATATTTACTAGATTTTTTAAAATTGTTTTTGGGTCTTTGGTTCCTTTTAGTTCTGAAAGTAATGAATATGTGTCAATTATTGGACGAGGTGCATTCTCATAATCAATATTAATATTTTTTGTTTTATTTTTATGATTTTTTAGAGCACTTTTAAAAATTATATTTTTTAATTCCTTACTAGTATTATTATTATTTTTAAAATTATAAATAAATTCTTTATATTGAGAATGAACTGAATTTTCAGGATTTTGTTTTTCTTTTTTTTCTTTCATATACCAAGGCTTTGCATATAATAAATTAAATTCAAAATCTTTTTTATTTTTTTTAAGTCGTTTTTCTATCTCAATATTTTTACTTTCATCAATCATTTCAACAAATTTTTCAAATTTTTTATATTTTTCATCTATAAGATTAAGAAGTTCATCTGTTTTATCAAATTCCTCAAATTCATCGTCAAAGTTTATGATTGTATTCTCATCTTCACTATACTTATCTTCACTATCATCTTTCTTTTCTTCTTTAATGGTTAGATTTTCCTCTTCTGTAAAATTATATTTTCTAGTTCTTATAGAATTTATATTGACATTCTCATCAATATCATCCTCAATATTTCTATTTTCGTCCTTTATAGCAAAACGAACTCCTTGGTTTGTTTTGAGTTCTTTTGTATCCTTTTTGTTTGTAAAATTTATATTAATATTTTTTTGTATTAAATTTTTATTTTTGCTACTAGTATCATCACGTTTTAAAAAAACATGATTATTTTCAGATATTTCTGATAATTTTCCTTTATTTACATGCTTAATTTTTATCACGTCTTGGTATTTTATATTATTTTTTTCTTTATTTTTATGTGTATCGCTATAAGTATCATTATTATCACCATTAGTATCTACTAAGCGTAAATGAGATAATCTTTTTTTAGTTATATCATTTTGTTTGTATGTTTCTATGCTTATTGTTTGTCCATTTAAATTTTGAACCTCTGTTTTATTTATATTATTATTATTGATTATCATATTTATGTTATTATTTTGTGTGTTATTATTCAAAATTTTAACATCATTATTCTGGTTAATAGGGATTAAATTACTATTATCAAATAAATTCAATAAATGTGGTTCGCTATTTTTACTAATTTCACTAATATTTTTTATATTTTTTTCTAAATTGTCTAAAGATTTATCAAGTATTTTTTCATATTGTTCGTAAGCTTTTTGTATATTATTTTTAAAGTTCAAATATTCAGATGATAAGATGTAGGAGATTAAATCTTTTTCAGATTCTATATCTTTTCTTTCGTAAATTTTTTTTACAAGTTCTTCTAAAGATTTTATAACTGAATCTAGATCCTCTGGTATTCCTTCATTAAAAAACATATTAAAGGCTATCACTATTGCTTTGTGAGAGTAACTGCCTTCTTGTTTTATTGCTTCTATGTGTATCTCGTCTTCTGATATTTCATGTTTTTGTTTTTGAATTTGATATTCTAAATATTCATGTTTCGCTATAGCTTCGTATATAAAATTTTGTATACCTGTATGAAAGTTACTACTTATAAAATTATATAAATCTTTTCCAATATAAACTGAAAAATTTTCAGTTGTTTCATCTTCTGCATGGAAAGCATCATAGTTGTAATTGATTGAACCATTAGTTGAATTTTCAGGATTTTTCTCCTTATATAAATTAATTTTTTTATCGTTAATTGTAATATTTTTAATTTTGGCATCTTCAATTTTTGTATAACTATCCTTATCAATTTGTTCATTTTTATTTCCTTTTCCCAAGAGATGTCCAAGAATCTTTAATGGTAATGAAAAAATCTCTTTAAAAGCTGTTTTTAATCTTTCATATCTAGAATTTTTTATTAAATCTTCATCTTTTTTAATTGAAATATCAAAATTTATCCCTAAATTTTTTAAAGCATTTTTTAATTTGTTAATTTTTTGAATTAATTTGTTTTCTTCTTCAGTTTTATTCTTCTCTAAATTTTGATTTTTATCATAAAATGCTAATAAATTTATAATAAATTTTAAATCACTAGATAGGGTATTATATTTTTCTTCTAAAAGTTTATTTTTTTCTTTTGATAATAAAAGGATTACAAAATCTTCCAAACTATTTCCATTAAGGTCTAGTCCAGAGTTTGCAAAAAGGCTAACTAGTTCCAGTTGGTCATTTTTTAGGTCAGAAAATTTTGCATTGTTTAAATTTTCATAAAATCTTTCGCCCTGTTCTTTAATTCTTTTTTCATAAAGATTAGTTCTTTCACCTAAAAAGTTTGGCAAAACTATCTCATAGTTTATTCCTTTTGCCTTGAATAAATTTTTTACTCCGTCTGTATGATATCCGCCCAAAACTATTGCTCTAATTTCACCCTTTTTTAAAGGAGAAAAAAGGATATTATTAGACATAATTTCGTTTCTTTTATTAGCATCTCTATAAAATAATTTCATATTTTTTATAGATAATTTTAATTTTTCGTAATAATTCTCGAAATAATCTTTGTAAAAAAGTTTTTTGAAAAATTTTCTAGAAGTTTCCAGTTTTTCATCAATTTCCTCAGAAATTTTGTCTTGCTCAAAATTCCCGACTTTGTTAAATAAAAATCTTTCAATATCTAATAAATCAATTTTTGCTTTTAAAAATTCGCTAGAATCTTTTCTATTTTTTTCAAGATTTAAGAAAGCTTCTTTTTCCATTTCTTCTATTTCAAAATACAAATTTTCAAGATCTACATTTTTTTTCAATTCTAAATATTCTAAATATTCACTTAATTTCTTATAATTTTTTATGTTTATATTTTTTTGTTTTAAAATTTCAGCCAAAAGTAAATAAAATTCATCGCCGTCAATTTTGTTAAGGGCTTCTTTTTCGTCTTTCTTTAAATAATTTTCTAATTTTTGTATTAAATCACTTGCTTCATATTTTATTTCATTTAGAAAAATCTCTTTTTTCTTTTCTTCTAAAATTATTTGATTTTTATAATTGGTAAAAGACATTAAATTTTCTGGTTTTATATTTGGCTCTAAAAATAATCCATATTCTTTTAAAGAAATTTTTCCGTCTAAAAATTTTAGCCTTGCTTCTAGCAAGTTTTTTGTTTCCTGAGTAAAAAATATTGCTTCATTTCTAGCAATTCCTCTATTTATCTCATCAAAAAAATTAGCCAAATCTTCTCTATAATTTACGGATTTATAATAATTTTTGAAATTTTTTAGGTATAAATCTCTATCTTCCAGCCCTACAACATTTATATTATTTAGTGCTGCAAACCATTCTGCTCCACTTAAATATCCTAAATGAGCCATTTTGTCTAGAATGTCTTCTTTTTCTGATTTTTTAAATTTTGCAAAAGTGTTAAACGTTATTCCTTTTTGATCTACACCTTCTATTCCTACAAATTTAAAATTGTCTTTGTAGTCTTTTTTTAAATTTTCTAAAAACTTTAAGATATTTTTTTCTACTTCATAGTCTTTGTGAAGATCCTTTATTAAAATAATTTTCCCGCTAGATGTTCCGTCGTATTTTTCTATAATTTGTCCGTAACTAGAAATAGGTAAATTGCTTCCTCCTAGCATAGCATATAAATTGTAAAAAGTGCTGTTAAACAAAAATATCAATGAAATGATAAACGAAACCATTTTCTTAAAATGGAAAACTTTTATTTTCATCATTGCCACCTCTTATATTTTTATATAAAATTTACATATATCATTATAATAATTTATAAGAATATAAAAGTACAAACGAATTTTTGGAGAATTTTAAATTAAAATTTTATAGATTAAACATAAATTCTACTATATCTCCATCTTGCATTATATAATCTTTTCCCTCTTGACGAATAAGGCCTAAATCTTTAGCTTTTTTATAGCCACCGCATTTTACAAAATCATCATAAGATATAATATTTGCCTTTATAAAACCTTTTTCAAAATCTGTGTGAATTACCCCTGCAGCCTTTTTGGCAGTAGAATTTTTTTTGATTGTCCAGCTTCTGGTTTCTTTTTCTCCAGTAGTTAAAAAACTTTCTAACCCCAAAAGTGAAAAACATTTTTTGGAAATAATATCTAGACCTGATTCTTCTATCCCTAGCTCCTTTAAAAAATCAGCTTTTTCTTCAGGTGAAAGTCTTGAAATTTCTTCTTCTAATTTTGAACAAATTATCGCAAATTCATCGCCGTTTTTTTTAGCATAATTTTCCACATTTTTTATTTTATCGTCAGATTTCCCTAACATATTTTCATTGATATTTGCAATAAAAATGACTTTTTTCGCTGTCAAAAATGCATATTCTTTAATTAAAAAATTTTCTTCTTCCGTTAGATTTAGAGACCTTATTGGCTTTTCTTCTTTTAGAGTTTCTATGCATCTTGATAGAATTTCTAATTTTTCTTTTGATTCTGGATCTTGACTGTGTTTTGCTCTTTTTTCCAAAGATGAAAAAGATTTTTCAGCTACTTCCAAATCTGCTATAATCAGCTCTAAATTAATCGTTTCTATATCGGAAATAGGATCAATTTTGCCTGAAACATGCATTATGTTTTCATCTTCAAAGACTCTAACAACATGTGCCAGGGCATCGACTTCTCTAATATTTGACAAAAATTTATTGCCAAGCCCTTCGCCTTTACTTGCACCTTTTACAAGGCCTGCTATGTCGACAAATTTTATTGTAGAATAAATAATTTCTTTAGAATTTGATATTTTTGCTAAAACATTTAGCCTTTTATCTAATATAGGAACGATTCCAGTATTTGGTTCAATAGTGCAAAAAGGATAATTCGCAGCTTCTATATTAGAATTTGTTATCGCATTAAAAAGTGTAGATTTCCCAACATTCGGAAGTCCTACAATCCCTACTTCGAGTGACATTTTTCCCTCCAGGATTTATATATGAATTTTACTAAAATTTTAAATTTATAAAAATCTTTTATTAATTTTTTTCTTCTAAGCGTAAAGCATCTCAATCATTATAAAACCGATTGTTAAAACAAGAATAATTATAATTTTTAAAGTTTCCGAAGGAATTTCTATAAATTAGTAAGCTTTTAATAGTTTTATATTTATTTTGATATGAATTTTTAACGGCCTTGATATAAAGATTAGTCCAGGATTTTATAATATTTTCTATATTTGTTTCTTTATGAGGATAAAAAGCATTTGATAATAATAAATTTAATTCTTCTTTTTTAAAAATTTTTTTACAATAGTTTAAACTTTTATCTAAAATTGTTTGAAAATAAAACATAAAATATCTAAAGTTTTATAAATTTAAAAATTATGGTTTAAAAATTATTTACTGTATATCTTCTAAATATCCAAATTCATAGCTTCCAGAGCATGCATCTTTATAAACATTTTTCTAGGCTCTACAATATCTCCCATAAGACAGGAAAAAATTTTATCTGCTTCTATAGCATTTTCCAGCGACACTTTCATAAGTTTTCTATTTTTAGGATTCATAGTAGTTTCCCAAAGCTGCTCTGGGTTCATTTCTCCTAGCCCTTTATATCTTTGGATATATATTCCTTTGCTAGAAATTTTATTCGCTATTTCTAGTATTTCATTAAAATTATAAGCATCAAACACATCATTTTTACTTTTTAGTCTATAAAAAATATTTGACATTTTTGAATTATCAAAAAGCAAATTAAAATTATATTCTTTAGATAACAAAGAAACTATATTATCTAATTCTTTGATTTCTTTTAAATTCATAATATTAATTTCTGGATCTAGGTCAAAATCTACCTCGACAAACAGGGTGCCTTCTTTTTCTTTACGTTTATTTATAAAGTTTAGTTTATATTCTTCTAATTCTTCATTCGAATAAATAAAGGTTTCCACAGAAGATTCTTCTAGAGTATTAGTCAAAATTTTATACATAGGAATTTTTTCATCTTTTCTAAAGTTTATTATATCTCTATAAGAAATCCCCTTTAAAAGCAATTTATTTAAAAGATCTTTTACTTTTTTTAAATTTTTTAGAATAATTTTTAAATTTTCATCAGAATATTCTGATAAAATTTGATTATTTTGAATTATTGATAAATTTATATCGTTAAAGGTTTGTTCCAAAAAGAAATTATTAATTTCATCGTCAGTATACATATATTTTTCTAGTTTCCCTTTTTTAACTTTATAAAGTGGGGGCTGGGCTACATAAATATGCCCTTCTGTAATGAGTTTTGGCAATTGTCTATAAAAAAATGTGAGCAAAAGTGTCCTAATATGCGAACCATCGACATCAGCATCTGTCATTATTACAATTTTATCGTATCTAATTTTTTCAATATTAAAGTCTTCTTCTCCAATGCCAGTCCCTATGGCTGTTATCATTGTCCCAATTTCTTCATTACCCAAAACTTTATCAAGTCTCGCCTTTTCTACATTCAAAATTTTTCCTCGAAGTGGTAAAATAGCCTGATATGCTCTATTTCTGCCTTGTTTTGCACTGCCTCCTGCACTGTCTCCCTCCACTATAAAGAGCTCGCATAGCTTTGCATCTCTTGATGAACAATCAGCCAGCTTCCCAGGTAAAGAAGAATATTCTAAGGCTCCTTTTCTTCTAGTTAACTCTCTCGCTTTTCTGGCAGCTTCTCTAGCCATAGCAGCATTTATTATTTTTGAAACAATATTATTTGCAACTATTGGATTTTCTTCAAAATATGTCGTCAGCCCGTCAAAAACGATAGATTGAACTATTCCCTTTATTTCGCTATTGCCTAATTTCGTTTTTGTTTGCCCCTCAAACTGTGGGTTAGAAAGTTTTACGCTGATTATGGCAACCAAGCCTTCCCTCGTATCATCGCCTGAAATAGTTATATTTTTGCCTTTTAGAATGTTGTTATTTTTTATGTAATCATTTATAACACTGGTCAAGGCAGTTTTAAACCCTACTAAATGGGTTCCACCTTCCTTAGTATTAATATTATTTGCAAAACATAAAATATTTTCTGTATAAGAATCGTTATATTCCATAGCTAGCTCAACAATGCAATTTTCTTTTTCCTTGGAAAAATAAATAGGAATGCCATTTTGCATGCTGGTTTTATTTGCTTGTAAATATTTTACAAAGCTAACTATTCCGCCTTCATAATGGAAAAAATTCTCTTTTCCAGTCCTTTCGTCTACTATTTTTATTTTTATTCCAGCATTTAAAAAAGCTAATTCTCTGAGCCTTGTAGATAGTATTTCAAAATTAAAATTTGTTTCGCTAAATATCTCAGGATCTGGATAAAAAATCACTTTTGTTCCATTTATATGTATAAATGGTTCACTAAGTAAAGTGGTCACAGGTTTCCCTCTTTCGAAGGTTTGAGTATATTTCGTATTTTCTTTATAAACTTCAACTATTAATTTTGTGGACAAGGCATTGACACATGAAACTCCCACACCGTGAAGCCCTCCAGAAACTTTATATGAATTATTGTCAAATTTTCCTCCAGCATGAAGCTTGGTCAAAACAACTTCCAGGGCTGAAATATTAGGAAATTTTGGATGAGGATCAACCGGGATTCCACGACCATCGTCTAAAACCTCAATTGAGCCATCAGTTTTTATTTTTATGTTAATATTTTTACAAAATCCAGCTAAAACTTCGTCTATGCTATTGTCTATAACTTCGTAAACTAGGTGGTGAAGTCCGTCTATTCCAGTAGAACCTATATACATCGCAGGCCTTTTTCTAACAGCTTCTAAGCCTTCTAAAATTTGAATATTACTGGCACTATATGTATTACTCATAACTTCCTCATAAATAATAAATTTCAAACTAAAACTAAAAAATTATAAAATTAAAATATTTTGAAAATTAAAAATTTCTTTTTCCACTAATTAAAATTTTTATGTCTTTTATTGCATTATTTAAAAAAAGATTTATTTCTTTTATTATTTCGGATTTTCTGGCATTAATTTCAAATTTTTGGATACTGGACGAAAGTTCTATAAATAGAATAGATTTTTCTATTTTTAGATTATTAAAATCATGAATATATTTTTTTAAAATACCGTGAATTTTATCATATTTATTAAAGTTTTGAGGAGCAAAATTTTTTTCTAAAAAATTTCTGGTTAAAATAGAATTTATTGATTTCATATAAACAAAACCCTTATATTTTTAATAAAATATTTTATAATATTTACTTTACAAAATCAAATAGCTTGGAATTTAAGGTAATTTTATGGAAATAATTAATAGAAAAGCATATCATGATTATTTTATTGTAGATGAATATGAGGCTGGGATAGAACTTTTGGGTTCCGAGGTAAAATCTGTAAGACTTGGCAAAATGAACCTAAAGGACAGTTTTATAAAAATAAAAAATGGCGAGGCTTTTTTGATCAATACTCATATTTCACAATACGAGATGTCGTCAAATTTTGATAAATATGAGCCTACGAGATCTAGAAAACTTTTGCTTCACAAGAGAGAAATTTATAAGCTAGACGGAAAATCTAGAGAAAAAGGTATGAGTATTATTCCGCTTTCTGCTTATTTTAATAAAAAGAATTTGTTAAAAATAAAAATTGCTTTGGTAAAGGGAAAACATACATTTGACAAAAAAAATGTTTTAAAAGAGCGCGACATAAAAAGACAGATGGAAAAAGAAATAAAAAGGATGTAAAAAATATTTCGAAATAGAAATTCTTTGTTTTAGCAAATATTTAAATAAATTTAAAATTAATAAAAATTTCTTAGAAAGAAAAATTTCCCTAAAATAAGACTAAAACGAGAATTAAAAATCTTTATTCAATGCTTATTAAAAGAATAGTTTTTTTTAGTTGCCTTAATTATTTTTTTCTTTAATAGGTAGATATGAGACAATCAGCCACGAAGAATCATGTTTTTTAAGAGTTAGGACATGTCCACAATAGACCTCAGTATCTTCATTGTATAGTTTTACTATGTCGCCATTTTTGTAGCCATATGTTGGGCTAAAAACATTAACCCAAAGATCACTAGTTGTATTATAAAAAGAAGCATATTCAGGAACATAGCCTAATATAGCACGCCAGTCGCGAGTTAAATCCGGCACTTTAATGCCTGTATATTTCATTAAAATTTCATCGACATCATCTTCACGGTATCTTTTAATAGGAGTAATTGCTTTTTCTAATGTCGGATAAAAATCTTCAATGTTGTCATAGCTCATATTAAAAAATAAATTAGAATGTTTTACTGCTTCAAATTCTTCATTATCTTTACCAGGTTCTAAGGTTTGATATATTGGACAGTTATATAGAAATGCATCGAGGTCAAGATCTCTAACATCTTCGTAATCTGATCTAAAAAAAGATGCCATTGTCATAAAAGTTTCATTATCATACGGAAATGAATTATAGGCTAGCACTTCTTCTGTTCCTTGGATAAATTTACGGAAGGCTCTAAGCTCTGTTTCTGTTAAAGGTTCTTCTTTAGAATTTTCATAAGATCTTTCATTTATAAGTGCTAGATTTTGAAAAACCTTCCCTGGCTCCTTCGTAATTATATTTCCTGGTTTTTGAAACATATCAATAGATTTTTCATAATTATTTGTAGAGCTAGTTGCGACGATAAATCCTAAAATAAAACCTAAAACAAATATGAATATCTTTTTCATAAGAACTTCCCTTTAATTAAAAAAATACAAATTTTCTATTTTTTTAAATTAAACGAAAAAATAAATTTTTTATACACTTTATAAGTAAACTGTATCTTTTACCCCGGATGAACGAAACCAGCCATCTATTGTTCTAATTCGCACTTTTTCTGCAAGATAATCAATAATTATATCCTGGGCTTCTGTTTCTGTGGTAGGTTCTAAAGTATTTCTAGAATTAGTATTAAATTCTATTTTTTTCTCCAATTTTTCCTCAGTCCAGAGAATTCTTTTAGTTTTGTTATCGTATAAAGAAATGTTTATCCAAACCCATAACATATAACGGGTGACGGTTTTATTGCTATCGTATTCCAGTGGCTGCAAAATATATCTGGTTAATTCTCCTAAAAGCATAGCATCTGCTTCTTTTTCTTCCTTTAAAACAATCCTGTTATCTTGGTTAAATTTGTCTTTTATAGTAAAAAATAATTTGTCTAAAAAGATATTTTTATCAAAATTGTCTTTAAATTTTGTGATACATATTTTTTTTATATGTTGGGGCAAAATGTTAGGCTCCAAAAATTCTTGATATTCCATACAAGCAGGAAAAATGATTAATAATAAGAGAGCGAGCATTTTAACAGGTTGTAAAAATTTTAGGAAATTTAATGATAAAAATTTAAATTTCAAATAAAACTCCTTAATTTAATAATTTTATCAAAAAGTTTACGAAATAAATTTAAATTGTTTATTTTTTATATTTTTATGTCAATTAAAATTTTTTTAAGTTATCAAAACTTTGTAAATTTTTATTAGTTTTTATTTTTCGTTTTTATTAATGGAAGTAGTTGGTATCTATTTTTTTCTAAATTGTCTAAATAGTTTATATTTATTTTCAATTTTTTAGGGAGTTTGTTAAATAAAAAATCCATTTTTTCTTTGGTCAAATATTTTTCCCAAGATTTATTTAATGAAAGGTTAAACCCAAAAATATTTTTTGTTTCGTTTAAATTTTTTACGATTTCAATTTTTATGTTTGAAAGAATGGTATCTTTAGAATAAATTCTGCCAGTTCCGTGGCAGTATGGACATTCTTCGGTCAAAAATTTATTCATACTTTCTGATTTTCTTTGCCTTGAGATCTCCACCAGTCCCAATGAATTTATAGGGAAAATTTTGGTTTTAGCTTTATCTTTTATAAAACCTTTTGATAAAATTTCAAAAACTTTTAGTTTGTCGTCATCATTATACATATCAACGAAATCTATTATTATTATGCCTCCAATATTACGAAGCATAATTTCCTTTGGGATAATTTCTGCTGCTTCTAAATTTATATTTAGTGTAGCTTCTTTTAGATTTGCACCTTTTCCTTTTCCAGTGTTTACATCAATAGAGCATAAGGCTTCTGTTTCTTCTATAACTATATATCCGCCTGACGATAAAAAAATATTTTTATTCAAAATATTTTTGACAGCTTTATCTATATTAAAAGTGGATAAAATGTTATTTCCTTTAAAATATTCAATTTTTTCTAGTAAATTAGGAGAAATCGACTTTATAAATTTTTTAGATTTTTGGAATTCTTCCTTTGAATCAATTATAAATTTATCAACATTTTCATCTAATTTTTCTCTGATTATTTTTTTTATTATGTCAAAATCTTTATATAAGAGAATGGGAGGCTTTATATTTTTTTTTTCATATTCCGTTTTTATCATTTTCCAGGTATTTAGAAGAAGTTTGATTTCTTTTTTTATAATTTTGTCAAAATTTTCTAACTCTAAAATTTCTTCTATTTCCGTTCTAATTATAAAATTACCTTTTATTTTTTGGAAAAATGGAGCAATTTTTTCTTTCACTAATTTTCTGTTAGCTATTTTTTTTGAAATACCTATTCCATTTTCAAGAGGAGAATAGACGATATACTTGCCAGGAAGGGATATTTTATTAGAGCCTTTATAGCCTTTTGCATTTATTGGAGTTTTTATGATTTGTACTAAGATGGGGTCTTTTAGTTTATATTTAGATATGTCAAAATTTTTAATCTCGTAGAAAGGCAAAAAAACCGATTTTTCTAAGCCTATATCTAGAAACATCGCCTCTAAACTAGGTATAATTTTTTTGATAGAAGCTAAATAAATATTGCCTAATAAATTTTTATCATTTTCTTTTTCAATGAAAAATTCTTTTATTTCTCCACCAGAAATAGTGGCTATTTTCGTTTCATTAGGTTCAGAATTAATTACGATAATATTTTCCATTAAATTTTTTAGTTTTCGCTTTTTATTTTTAAATTTTAAATTTTAAATTTTAATAATATATTTTTATTATTGTATATAATTTTTAAAAAAACATTAAATATTTTTCTTTTCAAAACATTTATAAATATATTTTTATTATTATTAACAATTTAGTATTTTAATTGTAATATTTTATTGAGACAAATTGTAGATCGAAGGTTTTAGCTAAGTAAATGCATTTATCTGAAATTTCAGTTTGAATTCCTTCAAATTTTTTCCAATTAGTTTCTTTTAAAAATAAACAAATTTCTACTCTTAAAATATTGAATTTTTGTTCTGAATACCTGACGACGATATCTTTATTTTCATCTATTAAATTTTTTTGATTATCAAAATATTCTAATAAAATTTTTCTAAAAAATTGGATATTTGTGATAGAATTTTCGTTTTTAGGATTAAAAAATTCATAAATTTCATTTTTAGAATTATTTATATCGTCAAAGTTTACAAACTGTTTTATAAAGTTATTTTCTTTTATTTTTGTTATAAAATTTTGGTCTATAACCTTTATACTATTTATATCAAGATCAAAATTTTTTATTAAGCGCCTCGAGCCATTTTTTAGCATTCCATCCCAATTTTTAAAAGAATCAGAAATCAGAGAATAAATGGGAATAAAAACATAACTCATATCCCAATTTTGCACCTTTATACTAGTTAAAGTAATGTCTAAAACGATGCCGTTAGCATTAAATTTTTCAATTTCTATCCAATCGCCGATTTTTATCATGTTGTTTTTTACGAGTACTATACTGCTGACAAATCCCAGTAAAGAATCTTTAAATAATAGTAAAATTAAAGCGGTTAATGCTCCCAGGCTAGAAAAAAATTTCCAAAACGAAAAATTTTTATAAAGAATGGCAATTACAAAAATTATTGATATAAAAAAAAGAATGATTTTAATTAAATCTAATAGCCATCCTATAGGGAAAATCTTTGAAAATTCGTAATGATTATAAATTTCTAAACTAGAATTTAAAAATGATATGATTATAAAAAAACTAGATAAAATTAAATAAATATAAACAAATTTTTCACAAAAAATATTTGGAATAAAGTTTTTTATTATGAATAAAACGATATTGCCAGATAAAATGTTTGAAAGGTTTTTGGAAAAATTATATTTTTTAAAGGAATTTAACCAAAAAAATTTGTTTTTCTTCAGAAAATTTTTTTTGTAAAAAAATGAAAAAATGAAATTTATAAAATTTGTAGTTATAAGATTTGTTAAACAAAATATTGAGAAAATATAAAGTATTACGAAAGGTTCTTTTTTGGGAAAATAAAAATTAAACAAAAAAATTATAACTGCCGATATTAGTGTTAAAATTATTTTAAATAAGTTTTTTGCTTTCATTTTGCTTTTTTTCTAGCTCAAAAATTTTATCTCGTAATTTTTTAGCTTTTTCAAAATCCCAGGCTTCAGCTGCCATTTCCATTTCCTTTTTTAATTCTTTTATCAAATCTTTTTTATTTTTTGTAAAAAATTCTGCGTCTATTGAATAATTTGTTTCTGAAAAAATATATTTATTATTCTCTTCTGAATAATTTGCTAAATCTTTGTCAATGTCTTTTTTAATTGTTTTAGGAATAATATTGTGTTTTTTGTTGTATTCTAATTGCAATTTTCTTCGTCTATTCATCTCAGCGATTGCTCTCTCCATTGAGCCAGTTATAGTGTCAGCAAACATTAAAATTTTACCATGGATATTTCTGGCAGCTCTACCTGCCGTTTGAATTAGAGATCTTTCTGATCTTAAAAATCCTTCTTTGTCAGCATCTAGAATTATAACGAGAGATACTTCTGGTAAATCCAGGCCTTCTCTTAAAAGATTTATTCCAACCAGACAATCAAAAACTCCCTCTCTAAATTCTGTTAAAATTTTTACTCTTTTTAAAGCATCAATTTCTGAGTGAATATATTTTGATTTTATATTATTTTCTATTAAAAATTCTGACATTTCCTCTGCCATTTTTTTTGTCAAGGTTGTAATTAAAATTTTTTCTCCATTTTTAATAATTTTATTTACTTCGTCAAAAACGACATTCATCATATTTTTTATAGGTCTAACATTTACTATTGGATCAACTAATCCTGTCGGCCTTATAATTTGTTCCACGATATGCCCATGGGATTTTTCAATTTCATAATCTCCAGGAGTTGCAGATAGATAAATGACATTTTTCATAAGATTTTCAAATTCTTCAAATTTTAAAGGCCTATTATCTAGTGCTGATGGAAGTCTAAAGCCATATTCTACCAGAGTTGTTTTTCTGGCTTTGTCTCCATTATACATTGCTTTTATTTGCGGAATAGCTATGTGCGATTCGTCAATAATTGTTAAAAAATCTCCTTCAAAATAATCGATTAGGCAATACGGCCTTTCAAATTCTTTTCTATTCGTTAAATGTCTGGAATAATTTTCTATGCCAGAGCAGTATCCAACTTCATTTAAAATTTCCATATCGTATTCGACTTTTTGTTTTAGTCTTTGCATTTCCAAAAGTTTGCCTTGTTTTTCAAAAACCTTTAACCTTTCAGAAAGTTCTAAGCGAATATTTTTTATAGCTTTTAAAATTTTTTCTCTTTGCATAACGAAATGTTTTGCAGGATAAATAATTATAATTTCTTTTTCTTTTATAATTTTGTTTGTCAATGGATTAAATATTAAAATTCTTTCTATTTCTGTGTCAAAAAATTCTATTTTTATAGCTGTTTCTCCATAAGGTGGAAAAATGTCTATAGTGTCGCCTTTTATTCTAAAAGTCCCAGGTTTAAAAAAATTGTCAGATCTATTGTACTGCATCACAACTAAATTATTTAAAAAGCTTTTTCTGTTAAAGTTTTGGTTATTTTTTTCTAAAATAATTACAAGATCTTTATAATCGTCAGGCGATCCTAAGCCATATATGCAAGAAACACTGGCTATGATTATGCAATTTTTTTGAGACAAAAGGGAAGTTGTAGCATGCAACCTTAACCTATCAATTTTTTCATTTATAGAAGCATCTTTTTCAATATAAGTGTCAGACTGAGGGATATAAGCTTCCGGCTGATAATAATCATAGTATGATATAAAATATTCTACTGCATCATTTGGAAAAAAAGATTTAAATTCGCTGTATAGCTGAGCTGCTAGGGTTTTATTTGGGGAAATGATTAGAGTAGGTTTATTTATAGATTTTATTACATTTGCTATTGTAAAAGTTTTCCCTGAACCTGTTACACCTAAAAGAACCTGATGTTTTTCATTGTTTTTTAAATTATTTACTAATTCTTTTATAGCTTTTGGTTGATCTCCTGATGGAGAAAATTTTGAAACCAAATCAAAAGGCTTTGTTAACATAAAAAACTCATACTTTTTATTTTCAAGTTTAATAATATTTAATTTAATTAATTTTGTATATTAAAAATTGTTTTAGTTTTTATTTTTAATAAAATAAATATAAAATTTTTCAAAAGGCATTATTGTGGAAAGAAATGAAAATCTTGTTTCTGAGGTTTTAGAAAGCGATACTCAGGATATTTCGCTTAGGCCAAATAGATTAAAAGATTTTATTGGACAAAAAAAATTAAAAGAAAATCTTTCTGTTTTTATAGAAGCTAGCAAAAAAAGACAAGAACCCCTTGACCATATTCTTTTTTATGGGCCACCGGGACTTGGGAAAACAACGCTTTCTAATATCATAGCCCATGAAATGAATACTTTTATAAAGAGTACCCAAGGACCAGTTTTGGAAAAAGTAGGAGATCTTGCTGCAATTTTAACAGATTTAGAAAAAGGAGATATATTTTTTATAGATGAAATCCACAGGATGAATCATAATGTTGAGGAAACTCTTTATTCTGTTATGGAGGATTTTAAGCTGGATATTATTATTGGCCAAGGGCCTAGTGCTAAAAATATCAAGCTAGATATCCCGAAATTTACCCTGATAGGTGCGACGACTAGAGCTGGGCTTTTAACTTCGCCTATGAGGGATAGGTTTGGGATAGTGCATCATTTAGATTTTTACGATATTGATGATATTATTATAATTATAAAAAGATCGGCTAAAATTTTAAATATTTCGATAACGGACGATGGAGCCTTTGAAATAGCGATGCGTTCAAGGGGAACTCCTAGAATTGCAAACAGACTTTTAAAAAGAATTAGAGATTTCGCCGAGGTAAAAAATAACGGACTTATAGATAAAACTATTGCAATTGAATCTAGCGAAATGTTAGAAGTTGATTCTTTGGGCTTGGATAAATTAGACAGGACTATTTTGCTTAAAATGATAGAAAATTATAACGGTGGGCCGGTTGGAATTGAAACTTTGGCAATACTGACCAATGAAGAAATGGATACTATAACTGATGTTTGTGAACCTTTTTTGATAAAGGAAGGACTTTTGATTAGAACACCTAGAGGCAGAGTGGTTTCAGAAAAAGCATATAAACATTTTAATATAAAAAAGGAAGAAAATCATGATTTATTTAAATGATGAAAATTTTTCAGAAAAAATATTAGAGGGTTATAGCATCGTGGATTTTTTTGCTACTTGGTGCGGACCTTGTAAAATGATGGAGCCTATTTTTGAAAAAATTTCTTCTAGTTATTCTGGCTGTAATTTTTATAAAGTAGATGTAGATACAGCTCCTATTACCAGCTCAAAATTTTTTATTATGAGTGTTCCTACACTTTTAATATTCAAAGATGGAGAAAAAATTGCCCAAAATATTGGTGCTTTAGATGAGGAAGGATTAATAGAATTTTTGGATAAAAATGTAAAAAAGTAAATTTAAATTTTTATGCAAAAAATAATATTTTTGATAGCTAATTTAATATTTTCTCTGTTTTCAATATTTGTTGTTCATTTTGCTTTCTTTGACAATTATAAAACTAAATATATTTGGAAATTATTAAAAACTTATGAGTCTAATTCTAATAATAAATTAAAAAGAGTATTGAAAACTTTTTTGTCTAGAGAAAATATTATTTTTTTTGTTTTAATTTTTATTTTTACTATTTTTATATATTTTTTTCTAATGAAATGCGACAGTTCTTTTTTCTTTTCAAAATTCTTAGCTCCTGAAAAATTTAATAATCTTTTTTCCCCTTTTTATAACTTTCAATTTTTGAAAATATATTTGATATTTTATTTTGTTTTGCTTGCTAGTTTTATCGATATAAAATATAGAATTTTTCCTAATTTTTTATTTTTTTTTATGCTTGCTTTTGTATTTTTTAATTTTTTCACTGATAAATTTTTTTTATTAAATAGTATGAATTTTTTGTATTCTTTTATTACTTTATTTGGGATATATTTTTTGGGAAAATTTATTTTTAAACAAGAGGCTTTTGGTCTGGGAGATGTAGAAATACTTCTTTGTTTAGGCACTTTTTATGGGATAAAGTTTTTAGTAAATTTACTTTTTATTTCATTTTTGATTTGTTCTATTTTTATATTATTTTACTTTTTTTATGCTAAAATTGTTATGAACAAATGGAATGTAAAATATATTCCATTTATTCCGTTTATATTTTTAGCGATGCTAGTATCTACTAAATACCAAAATATTCAAATTTTTTGATTATGAAATATTTTATTTAAAAAGTTGTCTTTTAAATTTTTAAAATGTAAATTATAGATTTAATTTGTTATGGTTCTTAGTTTTAAGAATCGTGTTTTTTTGGAGGAGATATGGAAAATATTGGCGGAGATATATTACCTATTCTGGAGTCTATAGAAAATGAAAAAGGCTTGTCAAAGGGAACCATTTTAAAATTAATAGAACAATCTATTTTATCAGCATTTAAAAGACATAATAATAAGTTTATGAATGTTAGAGCAACTGTTGGTTTAGATGGAGCAATAAATCTTTTTTGTTCAAAAACAATTGTAGATAAAGTTTCAGATTCTAATAAAGAAATTTCTATAGAAGATGCTTTGGAAATTAATAAAAATGCAAAAATAGGTGAAGAGATAGAAACAAATATAGCAATTGAATCTTTTGGCAGGATAGCAGCTCAAACTGCAAAACAGGTAATTATTCAAAAAATCAGAGAAACAGAAAGAGAAAAAGTGTATAAGGAATATAAAGGGAAAGAAGGAAATATAATTAGCGGATATATTAGTAAAATGATAAATGAAACAGCTATTATTTATTTAGATAAGGTAGAGGCAATTCTTCCATATTCTGAGCAAATAGAAAAAGAATCGTATTATCAAGGCGAATTTTTAAAAGCATGCATATTGAGAATAGAAGATGATTCTAGAGGTGTAAAACTTATATTATCTAGAAAAAGCAGTTTATTTTTGAAAAAATTATTAGAAATGGAAGTTCCAGAGGTTAATGAAGGAATCATTGAAATCAAAAATATTGTTAGAACTGCTGGGGAAAGAGCAAAAGTTTCTGTATTATCAAAAAATTCCAATATTGATCCTGTAGGTTCTATAGTTGGAGTTAAAGGTGTTAGAATAAAAAATATTATAGACGAATTTTCCGGTGAGAGAATAGACTTAGTAATTTATGATGAAGATCCTAAAAAATATATAGAGAATGCTTTAAAGCCTGCTAACATAAACGACATAAAATTAAACCTTAAAGAAAAATCAGCGGAAGTTTTTTTAGATGAAAAAGAATTACCTATAGCAATTGGCAAGAAAGGAATAAATGTAAAATTAGCAGCTAGGCTTACAGGTTGGCATATAGATGTAAAGACAGGACCCGAAAAAATATAGATAGTCAAAGTCTTTTTATAAATTTTCTAAATTGTCTAAAAATTTTTAAAATTTAAAATGATTAGTTTTATTAATATTTTGTTTATCTTGATTTTAAAAATTATGATAAATATCAATTTATGTTTTTTTGTGTTATAAGAAAATAAAAAGGTCTAGGATATGATTGAAAAGATAGAAGCAAAATTTAAAGATTTAGAACTTAGATTGAATGAATTAGAAACCTTAATCTCCTCACCTAAGGTAATTTCTGATTTGGATTTATTTAAAAAATATTCTAAGGAATATTCTGTTATAAAAGAAAGGGTGGCAATATATAAAGAATACAAAAAAATTTCAGAAGATATAAATAATATAAATAGTTCTTTAGAACTTGAAAAAGATCCAGAAATGATAGTATTTATGACGGAAGAATTATCAAAAGAAGATCTTAAAAAAGAGGAGCTTTTTAAGAAATTAAAAACTTTTATTTTACCAAAAAGTAAATATTCAGATAAAAATACAATAGTCGAAATTAGAGCAGGAACAGGAGGAGAAGAAGCCTCTTTATTTGCAAATGATTTATTTAGAATGTATTCCAGATTTGCCGAGAGAAAAAAATGGGATATAGAAATTTTAGATTCGAATGAGACAGAACTTGGAGGGCTAAAAGAGGTGATTTTTCTAATTACTGGGTATGAAGTTTATAATTCTCTAAGGTTTGAAAGTGGAACTCATAGAGTTCAGAGAGTTCCTACAACAGAATCTGGGGGCAGGCTTCATACATCAGCTGCAACGGTTGCTGTTTTACCGGAGGCAGAGGATGTAGATGTAGAAATAAAGCCTGAGGATATTAGAATAGACACTTTTTGCTCTTCTGGTAAGGGGGGTCAGGGAGTAAACACAACTAAGTCTGCAATTCGTATTACTCATATTCCAACAGGATTAGTTGTATCGTGTCAGGACGAAAGATCTCAATTAAAAAATAAAAATAAAGGTATGAAAGTTTTAAAATCCAGACTTTTGGATTTAGAAATTCAAAAACAAAATAAAGAATTGTCTATGAATAGAAAAAATCAAGTAGGTTCTGGAGATAGAAGTGAAAAAATAAGAACTTATAATTTCCCGCAGGATAGAGTGACAGATCATAGAATAGGATTTACTAGACACAATTTATATAGTTTCCTAGATGGTGAAATAGATGATCTTTTGGATGCTTTAAATTTAGATTATCAAAATTCGCTTTTAGATAGTAATAATAATTTGTAATTGATTTCAAAAATTTTTATGGTAATTTTTTTTAGAAGGGCTTGATGAATAAAAAAATAAAAATTTTAGTTGTTGATGATGAACCAGATTTTGTTGAGATTATAAAACTTACCTTAAAAAAAGAAAATTATATAGTGTATGTTGCGAAAGATGGTGAAGAAGCATTAAAAAAAATTTTTTCTATTGAACCTGATTTAGTAATTTTAGATTTTAATTTGCCTTTGATGAATGGAGATGAGGTTTGTAAAATTATCAGAGCAGATTATAAAACCAAAGAAATAGGAGTTTTAATGTTAACAGTTAGATCTATGGATGAGAATTATATAAATAGTTTTGATTGTGGTGTGGATGATTATATGGTTAAACCTTTTGATGCTTCAGAAATGATTGCTAGAATTAAAAATATATTATCAAGAATAGGAAAAAATTAAAAAGGAGGATAATAATGATTAATTTAAAAATAAAAAAATTTGTAAGTTTTTTATTATTAGTTTCATTATTTTCTCTTGATTTTGTATGTGCAAAACAGATTCAAAAGACGAATTTCTTGAATAAACAATTGTTAGCAATTAAAAATTATGAAAAAGCTACTGCATTATTTGGCAAGGAAAAGTATAAAGAAGCTTTTAAATTATTTTATGAGATCTGGGACGATTTTGAGATGAAAAGTATGATTTTGTATTATTTATACTTGTATGTGCACAATGAAAAATTTGAAATTAAAAAAAATGATAAAGAAATAATTAAATATTTTTTATTAGAATCAAAAAAATACAATAATAATAGGGAATACATAACCGCCCTTATAAATTGCAATAAAATTTTAATTTTAAATAAAAATTCTAAAAATGTTAATTACATAATAGAAGATATAAAGCAAAAAATAAAAAATATGATCTATTCTAGAGATTTTTTTTCTTTGGCTGATTATCATTATGGTAAAGCTTTTAATGAGTTTTTTGCGAATGAGTTAGATAAATTTATCTTAGATGCTGATAAATGTCTGATTTTAGATAAAACCAGGACTGAGATAGCAAAATATTTAAATATGTTAAAAAAAATGTCAAAACAAGAAATAAAAGATTTTTTTGATTTAGATGCTAAAACATTTGAATGTGTTACTTGTTTTGACAATAGGCAATATCAAGACTTTAATAAATTTGCTTGTAAAATTTTATCTATATCAGAGGACGATATCATAATTTTGTCATTTTTATTTAGATATTTAAAGCTATCAAATTTTGAAGAATATTTAAAACAGATGAATATAAAAGAAATGCTAGCAAAATTAAAAGAAAAAAAATTAAGGGATCAACGAAATTATTTATTGTATAATTCTACTAATTCTGAGTTAAACAAAAATAAAGGGAAAAAATCAGCTGAAAATTATGATGAGTATTTAATAAGAATAGACGATATTAGTTTAGCTCTTAGTAATTACAGAGAAAAAAAAGAACAAGAAAAATTGAAAGAAATGATAAAAGAAAGAATACAAAATGAAAACATAGGAATAAAAAATATTGAAAAAAGATCTTATGATAACATAAACAAAGTTATTCCTAATGAATCTTTGAAAACTAAACAAATTTCTAAAAATTTAGACATATCAGAATCTGAAAATGAAGAATATGAGAAATATGAGAAAGATGAGAAAGATACTGTTGATGAACATAAAAACTTATTAAATAACAAAAGATACACAAAAATCACAAGAGAAATTATTATAGAAAAGAGATATTTATATGGGAAAACAATTAAAAATTTAGATTTGCTAAGAACATATAAAATTTTGCTTGATAGATTTAATCAGAGTTTTTCTAATATTTTAAAAGAAGAAAAAAAATCTAAAATAGAAATAATGGATTTAAAAAAACAATCTATAAAAAAAGACATTGAAAATGAGAAAAAAATATCTAAGAAAGATATGGTTTTAGAACAAAAAAATAAATTGTCTGAAAATAAAGCTTTATATGAAAAATTAAAAGACAAAGAATTAAAAAATAAGAAAAAAAAAGAGGAGAAGATAAAAAATAAGCGAAAACAAAAAGATATAAAAGACAAAGAACTAAAAGAAAAGAAATTAAATAAGAAAGCATTGAAGCTTAAAAAAGAAAAATCAAATAAATAGAAAAAAATGTAATAGTGAGGGTTTATTATAATGAAGGGTTTTGAAAAAATAGGAAACATGATGAATACGGTAAAGCAGGCTAAAGATATATATTCTAAAATGAAGAATACAGAAAAATTATTAGAAAAGAAAAGAGTTGAAGTAGAAAATGAAGGTATAAAGGTAGTATTGAATGGAAAACAGGAAGTAATATCTATAGTTTTAACTGATGAGTCTATTCAATTAAAAAAAAGTAAATTAGAAGGTCTTTTATTAAAGACTTTTAATTTGGCTATAAAAAAGGTTCAGAAAGAAGTTGAAGAAGAAACTAAAGAATTGACAGGCGGCTTGGATATGACTAAAATAATGGATATGTTTAATAAGTAAATGATACTTCCTAATAATTTATCTAAATTGATATCAATTTTTCGTACTTTACCTGGAATAGGTTATAATATGGCTGTTAATATATCTTTGTATTTACTTCAAAAAGATTATAAAGAAATAGAATTTTTTACAAGTACTTTATTGGAAAGCAAAAAAAAATTATTTTTTTGTAAAGTTTGTGGTAATATTTCTGATAACGATATTTGTAATATTTGTTCGGATGAAACTAGAGAAAAAAGTGTTATTTGTGTAGTTGGGGAAGTCTTTGATATTTTAGCTATTGAAAAAACTAGAGAATATAATGGTCAATTCCATGTTTTAGGTGGGCATATATCTCCACTAAATTCTGCCGAATCTTTGAATATTGATTCTCTTTTGCTTAGAATCAAAAATGGAAATATAAAAGAAATCATTATAGCAACCAATTCTACAGTAGAAGGCGAAACTACTGCCTTGTATCTTTATAATATTTTGTCAAAATTTAATATAAAAATTACGAGAATAGCAAAAGGGGTTCCTGTTGGCTTAGATTTAGGGTATGTAGATTCTATGACTATAGCAAAATCTTTAGAAAACAGAGTACTTTTTTTAGTAAAAGGAAAATGATTTTATGAAAGTCGCTCTTCTTGGTTATAATATAGATATTCTTTCATTGCTTGATTATAAAAATCATAGTATTCAAAATTTTCAAACTTTTTCTCCAGAAATTATCACAGCTTCTTATGCAAAAATTAGTAGATCTGAAAAGGATATTTTAACTTTAAGAGAAGAAGTAAAACTAGATATAAACAAGGCAAGGCAATTTAATAAAAAAATAATTTTTGATATGGGGCATAGTTCTGTTGCAGAACATGCTGTTTTTAATTTTGATATTTCTGAAATTTCTAGGTTAGCTTTAGAATATTTAGAACATTTTAGGTTAGCCTCTTACACAGAAAAGTCTCAGAGATATGTTACTTTTAGAGATAATTTTTACATTCCAAATGAAATAAAAAATCAAGAATTTTTAGAAGGATTTAAAAGGATAATTGCTTCACAGTTTAATTTTTATAAAGAACTTCGAGAAGAAATTAAAAATTTTTTATTGGATAATAAAAATTCTTCTGAAATATCTAAAGAAGATGCAAGGTATATTTTGCCTCTTGCCACATTTTCGCAATTAGGAATGACGGTTAATGCTAGAGAATTAAATTATATAGTTAACGAACTTTCTAATTCTGATTTAATAGAGCTAAAAGAATTGGGCAAAAGAATTTTTGAAATTCTACAAAAAGAAACTCCTTCGCTTATTCAAAAAAGTGAAAGTTTTAAAGTTGATAGCTTTCCATATTTTAATATTGAAAAAGAAGAAATATTTTTTCAAAGCCAAGAGAATTTTGATGTTAAATTAATAAATTTTAATACAGATTTTGATAATATTTTAATTTCTAGTATTTATTACAAATATGGCAATAAAAATTATGGTTTTGAATATATTTTTAACAATATAAAAAACATTTCTTACAGTGAAAAATTAATATTTATAAAAGATTTATTCACAAATATAAAAAATTTAAATAAAATAATAAGAGAATTTGAGTTTGTTGATTTTTTATTTGAAGCTAAAGTTTCGGCTAGTTTATTTGCACAATTAAAAAGGCATAGGCTGATGACATTGACAAAAATTAATTATGATGTAAGTCTGGGGAACGTTATTCCTTTGACAATAAAATTAATAAAAAAAGAAAGCGATTTTTTAAAATTGATAGAAGAAACGAATAATTTTTATTATAAATTAAAAAATTCTTATTCTAAGGATTTAGCTGAATATGTCTTGACCAATTCTCATAAATGTAAAGTTTTGTTTAAAATAAATGCTAGAAATCTTTATAATTTTTTAATGTTAAGACTGGATAGGCATGCGCAGTGGGATATAAGAAATTTATCTAAAACAATTTTTTTTATTGTTAAAAAATATGCTCCTATAACGGTGTATTTATTGCAAAAATATTTCGAAGAAATTGAGTAAATTAAAATTATATGTTTTCTTGATAAAAAGAAATAATATGTTATATATATGGTATAAATATAAAGAGTTGTTATGAAAAAAAAGGCACAATCTTTATTAGAATATGTTTTACTTTTATCTTTGACAGCTTTAGTTTTTGTTTCTATGGATAAAACATTTAATGATGCAATTTCTTTATGTATTAAAAATCTTGGAAGTTTTTGGAGCAAAAAATAAATATACAAATTTTTAAATAGGAGAAATTTATGATTAAATTAAGTTCTAAAAGAAAGAAAGCACAAGGTTTAACTGAGTATGTTTTGATTATTGCACTTATAGCTTTGGTTGCTGTTGCAGCTATGCAGATTTTTGGAGAAAAAATTAAAACAAAATTTGAGAAATTATCAGATGTTGTTGCTGCTGGGGATTAAGATTTATGCCTTGTGGCAAAAAAAAATCCCAGGCTTTATTAGAATTTACAATAGTTACTATTCCTTTTTTTATTTTGTTGTTTGGAGTTTTGCAACTAGCTCACATAGCTATTGTTAAGCTTATAGTAAATCATGCATGTTTTATGGTTACCAGAGTAGCTGTAGTTGACGATAGAGCAGTTAATATTGTGAGTGAAGCTCATAATGCAATTCCTTTTAAGGATAAGTGGAATATTGATGTTAATACATCGTATTCAAAATTGTCTGGGGAAATAACGGTGTATTTGACATATAAAATGAAATTAGCTTTTCCTATTGTAAATGATCTAATAAGAAGATATAAAAAATTGAGCGGGTATTATTATCCTATAACTTCTGTGTTTTCTCTGCCTAAAGAAGAAGTTTATGTATAATAAAGAAAAGGAGTAGGTTTTTGGAATCTAAGAAAATATTACTTTTATCAATTATTGTTGGAATAATTGGAGTTGTATTTGGATATCTTTATATAAATAAATTAAAAGATAATTACATTAAAGGTTGGACTCCTAAAAAGGTTTTGGTTGCTAGTAAAGATATTCCTATTAGAACTAAAATTACCAGGAGTATGCTTTCTGTTGAATTAATTCCTGAAAGATATTTGACTCCAAAGCATGTTTTGTATAATACTGAATTAGACAAAGATAAAATAGTAAATCAAATTAATCTTGTGCCTATTTTAAAGGGGCAACAAATTAGCACAACTGATATAGTTCCTCCTTCTCAGGAAGTGGGGCTTTCTGTGAATATTCCGCCTATGATGAGAGCGGTAGTTCTCCCAATAGATAGCGTGGATGTTGTAGATCTTATTAAACCTAATGATAGAGTCGATGTTTTAACAATATTTAATGCTCAGCATCCTACCAAAGGAAAAGTAAAAGTGGTTTCTACTGTTTTACAAAATGTTTTAGTTATCGCTGTTTCAAAAGATTTAGGAGCAGTAGAAGAAGATCCCGATAGTGGTTCAAAGAAAAAGAAAAGAGAAGAAAAATCTTCTAAAAATACCGATGAAGTTAATGTTAGTTTAGCTGTTACTCCTGAAGAAGCCCAGATTTTATCTTTAGCTAAAAGTCATGGTGAAATAACTTTATCTTTGAGATCATATAACGATAATAATGAAAAAGTGACTTTAAAACCGCTAGATTCTTCTATTTTTTTAAGTTAAAGATTATGTGTACCAGAGGATAATATGAAAAATATTCTTAGAATACGTAATTTAGTATTTTTATTATTTTTTGTTTTATTTATTTTTAATAATATTTTTGCGGCACCTGGGGAGGAAGGAAATGCAGGTGGCGAAAATCCTGTAAAGCAAAAATCTGAACCTATGATAGAAGTTAGTGTAGATATCATAGAAATAAGCAATACTAAAAGTAATAATTTAGGGGTTTCCTGGAACGATTCTATATCTATAGAAGAGGGACTTGTTCCATCCTCTTTTTTTAACTTCAACCATTCTACTGATTGGTCTTCTCAAAGTGAGAGAGGTGTTTCTAACCATAATTTTTATAACATTGGAAAGTTTAGTAGACCTGATGCCTTTGTGGCTACTCTTAGAATGCTTATAAAGGATAATACTGCAAGACTTTTATCTAACCCCAAATTAGCGACTGAATCTGGTTCACAAGCTTCATTTTTGGTAGGAGGTGAAATTCCAGTTCCTGTTGCATCTCCTCAAGGAACAAGTATAGAATGGAAAACTTATGGTATAAATTTACAGATTAGACCTGATTTAATTGAAAAAGGGAAAAAAATATCTGCTATGATACAGATTTCTATAAGTGATTTAGATTATGCAAACTC
>ONXP01000034.1 GCA_900321865.1 uncultured Elusimicrobia bacterium | reverse complement strand
TCTTGATATGAATAAAATCGTTGGAAATGATGAGGCTCATTTTAGATGTCCAAGAGTTTCAGGAAAATTTAAAGTTTATAATGGCGATATCGTTTTACCAAAGTTCTATTTAGGATATTCTGGCACGACTTATGGAGATAAAGTTTCTCATAGAGATTATGCAAAATATTCTAATAAAGAAAAAGGGCTGTTTTTAGCATTAGAGAGAGAAATGTTTATTCCTAATTTATTTATAGATTTTGGAATAAATATGTATGATTTTATAGATAAAAAAGTATATGGTTTTGTAAATGGTAGATATTTATTTTTTGAAAAAGTTTTATTATTACTAGAATACGATAATATTCGTCATACTCCAGAAAATGAATTAAATATTGGAATTAAGTATTTTTTAGAAAAAAATTTTTCTTTAGGATTTGCTTTTAAAAATATAAAAAGAAGAAGTAAAACTGATGGTTATGTAGATAGAATTTTATTTCTTACTTATTCTTCTTCGTTTTAGAGGTGTTTTATGCAAAAATTTTTAGATTTTGAAAAACCTATATTAGAAATACAAGAAGAAATAAACAAGTTACTTTTAGATGAAAACTCTGATTCAAAGTTAAAAATTGAAAAATTAGAAAAGACTTGTGAAGAATTAAAAAAAAATATTTTTTCTAGTCTTTCTGTTTGGCAAAAAGTACTTTTGGCTAGGCATCCCATGAGGCCTTATTCTCTTGATTATATAAATTTAATAACAGATAAATTTATAGAAATGCACGGAGATAGGTGCTATGGAGATGATGGAGCGATTGTTGGCGGGATAGCTGAGATTAATGGAAAAAGTTTTATGATTATAGGGGAACAAAAAGGCAGAAACATAGAGGAAAATATTAAACGAAATTTTGGTATGCCACATCCAGAAGGCTATAGAAAAAGTTTAAGATTGATGAAATTAGCAGAAAAGTTTAATATGCCAGTGGTTACATTTATTGATACTCCTGGGGCATATCCTGGATTAGGTGCTGAGGAAAGAGGGCAAGCAGAAGCAATAGCTCATAATTTACAAGAAATGATTATGTTAAAGGTTCCTATTATTTCTATAGTCATAGGAGAAGGCGGTAGTGGTGGTGCATTGGCTATAGGTGTAGCGGATGTTTTGGCAATGCTGGAATATACTATATATTCTGTTATTTCTCCTGAAGGTTGTGCATCAATATTATGGAAAGATGCTAGTCTTGCTAATTTGGCAGCTAGTGCATTAAAATTATTGCCAGAAAATTTGTTAGAGTTAGGTGTAATAGATAAAATTATTCCAGAGCCTATGGGTGGAGCTCATTTTGATATAAAAGCAATGTCTAATAATTTAAAAAAATTCATTTTAGAAGAGACAAAAAAATTAGAAGCATTGGATATAAAAAAACTTTTAGAAAATAGAATTTTAAAATACAAAAATATGGGAAATTTATTTAATTAAAATTAAATATAAAATTTTTGTTTTATGGAGAGATTTTTGAAAGTAATTGATGAAAAATTAGAAAATATTGATGATAATATAGAAAACAAAGCAACATTTCCCAAAGATATGTGGGTGAAATGTGAAAAATGTAAAAATTTGTTATATAAAAAAGAATTAGAAGAAAATTTATATGTTTGTAAAAAGTGTGGATTTCATTTTAGAGTTAATGCTGATTTTAGAATTAATATGCTGATAGATAATGGGACTTTTCGTGAATATTTTTCTGATTTAGTTTCAAAAGATCCTTTAAACTTTGTCGATATAAAGCCTTATAAAGAAAAACTAGAATCTTTATATAAAAAAACTAATAAAAATTCCGCTGTTATTACAGGGATTGGAAAATTATGTGAAAAAAATGTAGCAATTGGAGTTTTGGATTTTAGCTTTTTTGCTGGAACTATGGATTCTGTTGTTGGAGAAAAAATATATAGATTAGGTGAGCTTGCAATAAAAAAAAATATTCCGTTAATTTTAGTTTCTTCATCAGGTGGAGCTAGGATGCAAGAAAGTATTTTATCTCTTATGCAAATGGCCAAAACTAGTCTTATAATTTCTCTTTTAAAAGAAAGATCTATTCCTTATATATCAGTTCTTGCTGATCCTACGACGGGTGGAGTGACGGCTAGTTTTGCTATTCTGGGGGATATAAATATAGCCGAGCCAGATGCATTGATAGGATTTGCAGGGCCTAGAGTGATAGAACAGACTATTAGACAAAAATTGCCTGACGGCTTCCAAAGATCAGAATATCTTTTAAATCATGGAATGATCGATGTGATTGTTAAAAGAAAAGATTTAAAAAATAAAATTTCAGATATTTTAGATATATTAAGTTTAAATTTAAATATTGCCAAAAAGGCTCAAAAACATAATCTTTGAAAGAAATATTAAAAAATGAAAGAAGATTTTAAGTTTTCTGCAATCAATGAAAATTTAATGGATTTTACATTAGATAGAATAAAAAAAGTTCTAAAAATTTATGTGCCAAGGTATGATGAATTAAAAATTATACATATAGCCGGCACTAATGGAAAGGGTTTTACTAGTAGCTTAATTTCTGAAATCTTTTATAAAACATCTAATTTTCAAAATGTTGGGCTTTTTACATCCCCTCATGTTGAAAAAGTGAATGAGAGAATTAAAATCAATGGAAAAGAAATTCTAGACTTGGATTTTGAAACAGAAACTAAAAATTTAGAAGATTTTTTGATAGAAAAAGATTTAAAATTAACATATTTTGAATTTTTAACAGTCTTAGCTATAAAATATTTTGTCAAAAATAATGTTGATATTGCAGTTTTTGAATGCGGACTAGGTGGCAGGCTAGATGCTACGAATGTTTTCACAAAGCCATTAATTACTGTTATAACCAATATTGACCTGGAACATCAAAATATTTTGGGGAGCACAATAGAAAAAATTTTTAGTGAAAAAATGGGAATAAATAGAGAAAATGTTCCTATGGTTTTAGGGATTACCCAAGAAGTTTTAATATCATCTTTAGAGAAAAAAAAGAAATTTTATATAATTAATAGAAATTTTTATTTGCAAAAAAAAATAAATGGTTTTTATGATTTTTACTCAAACGATGAAAAGATTTTTGAAAATATAAAATTAAAAGCTTTAGGCAATTTTCAGTATCAAAATTTGGCTTTAGTCTTAGAAGTGGTATATTTGCTTTATAAGTTTTATAATCTCAATTTTTCGTCTTTTGACAATGTTGTAAAAGTAATTAATGAGTTCATATTGCCATTTAGAATGGAATTTTTAGATTTTAAGAATAACATTTTAGGGATAAATTTAATATTTGATGTTGGTCATAATTATCCTGGAATAAAGTCCGTTTTAGAATCCATAAAAAATATAAATTCAAATAAAAAAATAATCATATTTGGAGTATTAGAGGATAAAGATTATAAAAAAATTTTTGATTTAATATACGATGAGTTTGATTTTATTTATTTAACAGATCCTATTTCTGAAAGAAAATTGAGTTATGAAGTAATTTATAATTATGCTTTGGAAAAATGTAAAACAGCTAAAATTAGATTAATGACGAATGACACAAAATTACTTTTAGGTGATATTAATAATAATTTTGGAAAAAATGATTTAGTTTGCATTTTAGGGTCTTTTTATTTAGTTAAAAAATTTATATTTTTAAGGAAAATTCAAAATTAACTATTTTAAAATTAAAAATAATATGAATGAAATTACATTTGATGAAATAAGACAATTTTTTTTATCAAGCTTTAGAGAAAAAGATACTAATAAATATGACTATGGGCATATTTTGATAATTGCTGGCAGTTTTGGGATGGTTGGGGCAGGAATTTTGGCATCTAGAGCTTGCATGAGATCAGGTGCAGGACTTGTTAGTTTAGCTGTACCTAGTGGAATATCTAGAGAAGTGATGTGTCATATTTTAGAGGAAATAGTTCTTTCCGTTCCTAATTTATCTGAGAATAATGGATATTTTGATGATTTGTCTTTTGAATTTTTGAAAAATTTTATAGAAGAAAAGAACATATCTTTAGTAGTCATTGGTCCTGGATTATCAAAAAATATTAGAACAGTTGGATTTGTGAAAAAAATTTTAAAATTTTTATTAAATTATGGTTTAGATATAATAATTGATGCAGATGCAATAAATGCAATCTCTAATAAAACAAGATATACAAAGTCGTTAGCTATAGAATTTTTAAATGAAATAGAAAATAAAAAATCTAATATATTAATTACTCCACATTATAAAGAATATCAGAGACTTTTGAATATAGATGATATAGAAATTATAAAAAAAGAAAAACTTTATTTTTGTAAAAATGTAGCATTAGAAAATAATCTAGTATGTATTTTAAAAGGTGCTAATACTATTATTTCTGATGGAAACGAAACTTTTGTTAATATTATAGGGAATTCTGGAATGGCGACAGCTGGTATGGGAGATGTTTTGGTTGGGATAATTGCAGGAATAAAGGCTAGTTTTAAAAAAATATCTATGTTAGAAGCAGCAAAAATAGGGGTTTTTATACATGCTTTATCTGGGGACAAAGCAAAAGGAAAGTTAGGCGAAATTAGTTTGATAGCTAGAGATGTTATAGATAATATTTCTTTAGCATTTCAATTTTTTAATCTGTAATAAAGTTGAAAAAAAATATAATTATAATATAATAAATAATCATTAATATTTTAAGAGTGTTTATGAGTTCAAATCGTATTAATTTTAAAGAAGATTTTTGCAAGAGTTGTGGTCTTTGTATAAAGCATTGTCCGTTTGGAGTATTAGAGTTTAGCACTTCTTTTAATGCCTTTGGTAATCATTATGTTAAACAAGTTGATGGCAAAGATTGTAAAGGTTGTGGCAGATGTTATATAGTCTGTCCTGACTGTGCTATAGAGGTTTTACATGATTAAACTATTAAAAGGGAATTATGCTTTAGTAGAAGGTGCTATAAAGGCTGGTATAGATGCATATTTTGGTTATCCTATAACTCCTCAAAATGAAATTACAGAATATATGTCTATCAGAATGAGAGAAGAAGGAAAACTTTTTTTTCAAACTGAATCAGAGTTAGCTTCTATCAATATGACTTTTGGAGCAGCTGTTATAGGAAAGATGGCTATGACTTCATCTTCGTCTCCTGGAATTTCTTTAATGCAAGAGGGAATTTCTTATCTTATAGGGTGTGAGTTGCCTTGCGTGATAGTTAATGTTCAGCGCGGAGGGCCTGGTCTTGGGAATATTTCTGGATCTCAGGGTGATTATTTTCAGGCTGTCAAAGGTGGTGGGCACGGAGATTGTAAAATGATTTGTTTACTCCCTGCTTCTGTTCAAGAAATGTATGAAATGGCTATAAAAGCATTTTATTTGGCATTTAAGTATAGGAATCCTGTTTTTATTTTAACAGATGGAATAATAGGACAGATGCTGGAAAAAGTTGATTTATTGTCATTAGAAGATGTCTTAAAAAACCAGTTCAAAAATCTTAGTGTGGATGATTATAAAAAAATGTTTGATGCTTCTTCATGGGCTTTAACTGGTTGTGAAGGTCGAGATTCTAGATTTATAAGATCTCTTTATATGAATGAAGGAGAGCTTACTAAAAAGAATACTTTACTTCTAGAAAAATATAAAAAAATGGAACAAGAATTAGATTGGGAAGAAGAATTAATTTCTGATGCAGAAGTTGTTTTAGTAGCTTATGGAATTAGTTCCAGAATAAATAAAGATGCTTGTATTTTAGCTAGAAAATCAGGGTTAAAAGTTGGGTGTTTTAGATTAAAAACAGCATTTCCTTTTCCAAGTAATAGATTAAAAGAAATAGCTAGAACGAGAAAAATTTTAGTTGTTGAAATGTCTATGGGACAGATGTTAGAAGATGTAAAATTAGCTGTTGACGGAGTAAATACAGTAGATTTTTATGGAATTTCTGGTGGAGATTTACCAGAAGTGAATGTGATTTTAGAAAAAATTAAAAATATGTTAAGCAGGTAGTTTTGATAATGTTTGTTTTACCTAAAAGTTTAAAACCAGTTAAAAATCATTATTGTCCTGGATGTGGACATGGTATAGTTCATAGACTTTTTGCAGAAATTGTCGATGAACTAGGAATTAGAGAAAAAATGATTGCGATTGCTCCTGTTGGTTGTGCAGTTTTTGGATATTTTTATTGGGATTTTGATACATTAGAAGCTGCTCATGGCAGACCTCCTGCTGTTGCTACAGCTATAAAAAGGTTAATGCCAGAGAAGGTTGTTGTAACATATCAGGGAGATGGTGATTTGATAGCAATAGGTGGAAATGAGTGTTTGCATGCGGCAAATAGAGGTGAAAATATTACTATATTTTTTTTAAATAATACTTGCTATGGTATGACAGGTGGACAAATGGCTCCTACCACTATTCCTGGACAGAAAACAACAACAACAGCTCAAGGTAGAACTAGTTTAGATGGAAATCCTATCAAAGTATGTGAACTTATTAGTTCTATTGATTATGTCACTTATGTTGCAAGAACATCTTTGCATTCTCCAGAAAACATTTTAGAAACGAAAAGAGCAATGAAAAAGGCAATTCAAAATCAAATAGATAATAAGGGTTTTTCTTTAGTTGAAATTTTATCTATGTGTCCAACTTCTTGGAAGATGGAGCCTTATGATGCTATGAAGTATATAGAAAATGTCGTGAGTAAAGAATTCAAATTAGGTGTTTATAAGGATAGAAAATGAGAAAACATATAGTGATTAGTGGATATGGCGGACAGGGCATTATGTTAGCTGGTGGGATATTGTGTCAAGCTGCTTCTATCGAAAGAAAAAATTCTACTTTTTTCCCTTCTTATGGAGCAGAAGTTAGAGGTGGGGCTGCAAAATGTCAGGTTATTATTTCAGACGAGTATATTGGTTCTCCTATATTAAAAGATATAGATATTTTTGTTTGTTTTACTAGTATGGCTTTAAAGAAATATAGTAGTTATGTAAAAGAAAATGGTATAGTTCTTTTTAATTCTGATATGGTTTCTAATGATGAGACAAATGTATTGTCAAAAAATATAAAGAAAATTTTTGTTTCTGCTAATACTTTAGCAGATTCTATTGGAAATGTATTGTTTGCAAATGTTGTTATATTAGGAGCTTTTATAAAAAATATAAATATTTTACAGAAAACAAGTGTTATTTCTGCTATAAAAGAAGCTTTTGCTAGCAAGAAGAAACAAGTATTAGATTTTAATTTATTAGCTTTTGAAAAAGGATATAATTTATAAATATGGTTTTAAGAGAATTTTTTAAGACTCTTGGAATATTGTTTTTGATTTTAGCCTTGTTTTTATTTTGTGGGATTTTGTTTAAATTTCTTCTTTTTTATTTTATAGCTTTTTTAGTTTTTTTGTTAATTTTGTTCTCTTTATATTTTTTTAGAAATCCTAAACGTAATATATCTTATGATGATAACGATATTTTGGCTCCTAGTGATGGAAAAATTTTGGAGATATCTGAAGAATACAATGAAATAATGGGAGCAGATGTTTATGTAGTTAGGATTTTTATGTCAGTTTTTAATGTGCATGTCCAAAGAGTTCCTATGTCTGGAATAATAAAAGAAGTTTCTTATAAAAAAGGAAAATTTTTGTCAGCTATGAATAGGTTAGCTTGTATAGAAAATGAGCAAAATCTTGTTTTATTTGAAAATGGAAAAAGAAAAATTATTTGTAAACAAATTGCTGGTTTGATAGCTAGATCAATTGTCTTTTTTAAAAAAAAGAATGATTTGGTAAAGGCTGGGGATTTGTTTGGAATGATTAAATTTGGTTCTCAAGTAGATATTTATTTACCAAAGGAATTACAACTGAATGTTGTAGAGGGGCAAAAAATTTTTGCGGGAGAAACTATATTAGCAAAATGGTCTTTTGTTCTATAAGGAGTTTATGTATGAAAAAAAATTTTTTTAATATATTTGTGTTGTTTTGTTTTCTTTGTATTTGTTTTGGCTGTAATGAAAATAAGACAAATACAAACAAAATAGTTATTTGGCACTGGATGACAGACAGGGATGATGCTTTTATTGAGTTGGCTAATAAATATAAAAATTTGACTGGTGTGGATGTTTCGTTTGAACTATATGCTCCATCAGAGGCATATTCATCTAAGGTCAAAGCGGCAGCACAAACAAATACTTTGCCAGATGTTTTTAGTATTTTAGGAGCGAAAAGAGACCTTGCGAGTTTTATAAATGCTGGACATGTTGCTAATTTGACATCATACATGGAAGAAAATAATAATGAATGGAAAGATCAATTTATTCCTACATCTATTGAGATAAATGAGTTTAAAGAAGGCAATCCTTTCGATGTTGAACCAGGTATTTATGGAGTCAGTATAGATTTTTCTAGTATTCAATTTTTGTATAACAAAACTATGTTTAGAAATGCTGGTCTAGATCCTGAGAATCCTCCAAGAACTTGGAATGAGTTTATAGATGCTAATAAAAAATTAAGAGCAAAAGGATATCAGGGGATAGTTGGTGGCTTTGGAGAAATATGGTTTTTAGATTGTTTAACAACTATTTATGCTTATAATATATTGGGAGAGGAAAAGTTTATATCTACCGTCAAAGGAGAAACCCCTTATACTGATCCAGATTGGGTGAAGGTTTTATCTTTGTTTGAGGAATTAAGCAAAAATAATTGTTTTGCTACCGGGACTATTTCTATGATTAATAAAACAAGCGAGCAGACTTTTGCTAATGAAAAAGCGGCTATAAACTATAATGGTTCATGGGCTGTTAATGTATATAGTGGAATGAATCCTACATTAGAATATGGAGTTATGGCTCCTCCTGTTTATAATTCAAAAAGACCTATGTATGTTTGGGGAGGGAATGGAAGTTCCTTTATGGTTAATGAAAAGTCTAAGCATAAAGAAGAAGTTATTAAATTTTTGAAATGGTTTACAGCGGTCGAACAGCAGAATTTTTTAACGGATGTTACTAAAAATATTCCATCTAATAAAAATAGTTTAGAATATGTAGATGGAGTTCTAAAAGATTTTGCTAAAACTTCTGATAATTTTATAACTTCGTGGAAATATAATATATTTGAATATCCTAGTGTTTTAGAAGTTTTAGATAAGGGAATACAGTCAATAATTATAGGAGAAAAAACTCCTATTTCTGTTTTGCAAGAAGTGGAACAAGTTAAACAAAAAGAGATGGAAAATTTCTAAAATTTAATCTAATTTAGAGGTAATAGTGAAAAAATCCATTAAGTATAAAGATATATTTTCTAGTTATTTATTTGTTTTGCCTGCTATAATACTTTTTCTTGTATTCAGCCTTTATCCTATTTTCAAAGTTGTTGAGTTAAGTTTTTTTGAATGGGATGGAATTTCTAAATTTACGAAATTCGTCGGGTTTAAAAATTTTATAGATGTTTTATTTTCTAATAAGATATGGTGGAAATCTGTTTTAAATGCTTTTTATATTACCTTGATCGCTTTAACTATTCAAAATGGGGTAGCTTTATTTTTAGCATTCTGTTGTGATAAAGATATTAGAGGTGCTAAAGCATATCGTGTTATATTTTATTTACCTCCAGTGTTATCGGGGATTGTTGTAGGGCTTATTTGGAATTGGATTTATGATGGCAGTTATGGTTTTTTGAATCATATGCTTACCGTCTTAGGCTTAGGACAATATTCTAGAGCTTGGTTAGCAGATCCAAAAACTGCATTAATGGCTGTTGCTCTTATTCATATTTGGAAAGGTTTTGGTTGGGGTTTTATTATTTTATTAGCTGGACTTCAAGGTATTTCTAGGGATTATTATGAGTCGGCTAAAATAGATGGTGCTAGTTCTTTCCAAATTTTTAAAAACATAACTATTCCTTTGATGATTCCTATATTTTTTTTGGTTTCTATTTTGACTATTCTTGGAACTATGCAGATTTATGATTTGATTATATCTACTACCCAAGGTGGACCAGGATATCATACTGAAGTTCCTATAACTAGAATTTTAACTACGATGACAGGAACATCTAGATTTGGATATGCATGTGCTATGAGTTTAGTTTTTGGAGCAATACTTTTAATTTTATCTATATTCCAATTAAAAGTTTCTAAAAAGATAGAGAGGTAAATATTTTAAGAGGTTTTATATGTTGAAAAATCTATATATTTATAGATACAGGACAATTAATTTTTTAAAGACTTTTTTTTCTCAAATAATTTTGATTTTAGTTTCTATTTCTTGTATTTTCCCTTTGGTTTGGATGTTTTCGGCAGCATTAAAAACACAACAAACAGTTTTTACTGATATGAGTTTGTTTCCTAAGCATCCTGTTTGGAATAATTTTGTTGTTGCATGGACAAAGGCGAATTTTGGAGTATATTTTTTCAATAGTTTGTTTTATACAGTTGTGGTTGTTTTTGGGGTTATTTTTATAGGTTCTCTTGCTGCATTCGCTTTTTCTAGATTTAAGTTTCCTTTAAGAAATTTCTTTTATATTCTTTTTATGGCTACTATGATGATTCCTATTCCAGGATCTTTTATATCTCTTTATATACTTTTGACTAAATTAAATTTAATTAATACTAGAATAGGGTATATTTTGCCTCAGATTAATGGTGGACTTGCAATGACTATTTTTATGTTAAAGACTTTTTTTGATAAAATGCCTAAAGATTTAGAAAATGCAGCTAAAATAGATGGTTGTAATAAATTTAGAATATATTTACATGTAGCTTTACCTCTTGCTAAACAAGCAATAGCAGTTATGGTTATATTTACAGCTTTAGGTGTTTGGAATGAATATCTTTTAGCTATGCTTGTACTTTCCAGTAAAACTTTAATGCCACTTCAAAGGGGGTTAATGGTTTTTCAAGGAAGTCATATGACAGAATATCCTTTACTTATGGCTGGAATTACTATTACTATTTTTCCGATAGTGACTATTTATTTGCTTATGCAAAAATATATTATAAAAGGAGTTATGGCAGGAGCAGTTAAGGAATAGCTGTTTCTTTTAAATTTTAAATAAAATAATTTGTTGATATTTGTTTGGATTAGGTAATTATTTTATTAATTTTTTATTTTAAAGAGGTTTGGGGTTATGTATCATAAAAAGAAAATTGTTTTTTTGTTGTTTTCTTTTTCAATCTTGAATATTTTTTCTTTACTTAATGCTTCTATGGATTTCATTGAAAATAGAGGAAAAACAATTTCCAATTTATATTATGAAGATTATGGGGAGTTTAAGAATTTAGATTCAAATAATTTCGTTTATGATATAAAAAGAATGAAAGATTTAAAATTAGATGTAGGAGATTTTGTTTATCCAAATATAAATGACAGAGATAAATATAAAAAATTATATGATAAATATTTAAAAGCTGGAGAGATTAGATCTGATATATGGGAAAATTTTAATTCAGGAAATCCAGAGGCAGATATTTTAGCATGGCTTTATAAAAGGAATATAGATGGAAATGAAAAAATGTTTTCAGATGGTATTAGACAATATTTTATTGCTGAAATATTGAGAAATAATGGAGAATATGATTTAGCTTTAAAGGCATATTATGCTGTTATTCTTCATTTTTCAAAGGCAGCATGTTGGAATTCAGAAGGAACTTTTGTTTGGTATTTGGCTCCTGCTGCTTTAGAAAAGATTAATTTAATTTTGAGAGAAAACCCAAATATGAATTTGAAACTGGAAAATGCTTATGTATATGTTGTTAATGGTAATGACACAGATTTTTCGAATGATAAAATTACTATTAATCCAGGTCGTTTTGTTAAGATTAATCATAGAAACCACGAAAAACATCTTTTAGTTTCTCATTCTAAAAAATATGGAAATATTGATATTGTTAAATATAATAATGGGGATTGGAGCATTTTTATAGATGGTGAGAAAACATTAGTTAAAGGGATTACTTATTCTCCAGTTAAGGTTGGGGGTAAATCATCAGCACAAAATGATTGGATGTTTTTAGATTCTAACAATAATGGAATCTTGGATGTAAATGAAGTTTGGGTAGATAAAAATTCTAATAATGAATTAGATTTTGAAGAAGAAAAAATTTCAGATTTTAAATTATTACAAGAGATGGGGATAAATGCTATTAGAATGTATCATATGAAAAATTCTTCTGTTTATGATTCTACTGAGTATAACAAAAGTCTAATGAGAGAAATTTATAATAAATATAAAATAAGATTTATTTTGGGAGATTTTTTAGGGTCTTATGGTATAGGGAGTGGTGGAAAATATACTGATTATAAAGATCAAAATCAAAGAAGAATGATGAAAGAAAATGTCAAACAAATGGTTTTGGATCATAAAGATGAGCCTTATGTTTTAATGTGGATTATTGGGAATGAAAATGATATGCCTGATACTTCTGGAGGGGTTAATTATACTAATACTAATGCTAGAGAGTGCCCAGATGATTATGCTTCATTTTTAGCGGAAGTTATTGATATGATTCATGCTATAGATAAAAATCATCCAGTTATTTTAGCTAATATGACTCTTGATTTTATAGAAAATTATAAAAAAGCAAAAGTAGATATGGATATTTTTGGAATTAATTTATATATGGGGAAAGATGGTTTTGGAGTTATTTGGGATAATATTAAAAGAATTTTAAATATTCCTATGCTTATTACAGAATATGGGTGTGATGCTTATTTTACAGGAGTTGGAGAAGATGAAAAAGGACAAGAAATATATCATTTAGGATGCTGGAAAGATATTTATTTTAATTCTTGTTTTGGGAATGGAACTGGTAATTCAATAGGTGGAGTTATTTTTGAATGGTTAGATGAATGGTGGAAATCAGGTCAAGATCCGAAAATACATGTTACATCTTCTCAGTCTCAACTTCCTTTTCCTGATAATGCAGCTAATGAAGAGTGGTTTGGAATAGTAGGACAGGGTAATGGTAAACATAGTCCTTTTCAAAGAAATTTAAGAAAAGCATATTTTATGTATAAAAATTTATTAAATAACAAAATATATAAAGAATAGTTGAAATTTTTTTATATTTTTAATATCATAAGAGCGTTGTGATTAAATTTAGAAGGATTATATTTTTATGAAAATCTTTAAAGTTGTTTTATTTTTTGTTATTTTTTGTACTTGTTTTTCTTTTTTGTGTTCTTCTGACATTTACAATAAAGATAATTATTTTTATAAAACTTCGTTATATATTAATTCAGATTTTGAAGTTAATTATTTAATTAATAGATTAAATGATGGATGGAGAGTTTATAGTCGTAATATTGGGAAAAATTATATAAATGATATGACTTCTTCAACTAATACTAAAAAGTATACTAGTATTTTTGGTATTTTTTCTATGGAAGCATATTTAAAATTAAATGATAAAATTAAAGCTATGGCAGATTTTGATGTGTATACTGCAGAGAATAAGAGCTTTTGGCATCCTATAACAGATCAAAACAGGAAGACTTATGGGAATAAAGAATTTGTTAGTTTAAAGAAAGTGGAAATAAATTTTCAAGATTATTATTACCATGTTAGATTATTTAAAGGTATTGGTCATTATCACTGGAAGTATGAAGGAGATATGTTTGATTTTTATCAAGAACAATTTGATACTGAGAGATATTTGAATATATCTAGCAGAACTATTCCAGAAGGTGTTGAGATTGATTATAGTTTTGATTATTTAGGAGATTTAAAAGTTATTTATGGGGAACCTGTTTGGGGACAAGATAAATCTCTTTATGTAAAATATAATAGAAAAGTAGGAGCTTTTTCAAATTATATTTTATATAAGCATGAAAAAACACTTTGGGATGTTGAAGATAAAGATGATGAGTATCAAGAGTCATATGCATTTTCTACTAATTTAGAAAATATTTTTTCATTTAATTTATCTTTAGGTGTTATGTATCATCCTTTTAGGTTACATAGAATTTATGAATATGAAAAGAATAAAGAAAAAGAAATAGGGTTTACTGAAAAAAAAGATGCTTTTGGATATGCAATAAGATTATATGGAAGGGATTTTGTTCCTATTTTTGATTATACTACATTAGAAGGAAAATACCTTGGAATATTGGCTGGAAATAAACAAGAGACTTCTTTATCGTTTGATAAGATATTGAAACGATTTTTCTTAAATTTCAAGGCTTTATATAGAAAACCTTTAGAAAAAGCTAATCCTTTGATTTTTTATAAAAATACGGAAGCTTTATGTTTACATCCTAGAGGAGAAGATTCTCCTTTTTTAGTAAATGATTCTAATAGGGAAATGTATAGTGGCGATATAAATTTAACTTATTTTTATGATTCTTTTAACCCTAATTTTATTTTTTTGTATGAAATGGGAAACTTGACTTCTTGGAATTTAAATAAAAAGGATAATACATTATTTTCTGCTAGTTTTAATTTTAATGTAAAAAAGTATAAAGGAAATACTGATTTATCTTATTATACTAATGAAGACGATAGAATTATATGGGAATCAGATTATTTACCAGGAGTTTTGGAATCTAAATACCCTTTGAAAACATATTCTTTATTTTTAAAGGGTCGATTTAAACAAGGTTTTAATTATAATTTGCTATGTAACTATGGGGATAGTTTTGCTACTGGTTCTAATGCTTATGTTGATAATCAATTTGTTGGAATTACTCAATTTTTAGATATTGATTTTAATTTGTATATAAATAATTTTGTTGTTTTGTTAAAGTATGCTAAGGATTGTTGGGGTTATGAGGATTGGCACAGATTTTTTGGTATAACTTATGATAATCTTTATAGATATGAGATTGGTAAAGATTTTGGTATCTTTGGAGAATTAGGATTGTCTTATTTGAGAGTTGTACAAAATAAATATAAAACAGAGATAATTGATATTCCAAGTTTTGAGGAGGTAATGTTAAAATGGAAATATAATTTTAATAGAATTTATAAATTTAGAGAAAAAGATAAGAATTTAGATTTATGTTTGGAAAAACAAACTAATAATAAAGATAGTATTTTAGTTACAGATAGAAATTCTGGTTTTTTAACTTTAAATAATGATATGATTAACGATAAAATTATTTTTGATTTAAATGTTTCTGAAAATTTAAAAATAGTGTCTTGCTATGTTGAAATTTTAGATGCTTCTAAACATAAGATTTTTAAAAAGGAATTTAGAGGGAATCTTCCTAAATTTTTTGAATGGGATGGAACTCTTACTCAAGAAGATTTTTCTTTAGAAAATGGAAAATATGAAATAGTTTTTTGCTGTCTTTTGGATAATGGTAACTTTTTGTATTCAGACAAACATCCCTTTTATGTTTATAGTTATCCTTCAATTATGGATTCTTTGTCTTTAAGGACTATAGTTAATAATTCTGATGTAGTTTTAATTAGTGAAAAATATAAGGAATTTATTTTTAAATATGATTTAGATGATATTTATAATAAAAATGATTTAAGAACAAAAACCTTAGATGTTTTGTTGCCTGTTTTAACAAAGAGTGAGGTTAAGAAAATAAAAATTTTTGTTTACTCTAATTATGAAAATTCTTTATTTGCAGATCAAAATCGTAGTAATGTTATTTCTAAGTCAATTTTAAATTATTTTTTAAACAATGGAGTCTCTCTTGATATTATTGAGACAAAAGGATTTAGTTTAAGAGATAAAAAAGTTTCAAAATTTTATAGAGACAATACTTTAATTATTAGTTGTATTTATGATAGTAGCATAATTTCAGAGCCATTTTTTAGTAAAAAATTTAAAACATATAATGATGATGATAAGGAAAAAATTAAAGAGGATATAGAAAAAGGGAATAGTGTAGATTCAGGGCAATTGGATGTTTTAAAATCTTTTGCGGAAGATAAAGAAATTAAATTATTTACTGATGTTTTATTTAGGTTTGGAAAATTTAATTTAACAAAATTTGGTATTAAATCTTTAAGAAAAATTGCAGATGATTTAAAAAAATATTCTTTTGATGAGTATGATATTTTGTTAGAAGGATATACTTGTAATATAGGTAAGTCAAAGTATAATAAAAGACTTTCTTTAAAAAGAGCTATCAGTGTATCTGATGTATTTAAAAAAGTTTATGGTTTGAAACATAGAATTTTAGTTGTTGGTCGAGGTGAAGACAATCCTTTGTTTCCTAATATTAATGAAGAAAATAAAAAAAAGAATAGAAGAATTGAAATTAGTATTATAAAAAAATAGTTATATTTTATTTTTATCTTTAAGGTGTTTTATATGATAATAAAAAGATTTTTCTTTTTACTTTTTGTCTTTGTTTTTTTGTGTTTATTTATGTCTTGTGATTTTAAAGATGATAGAAAGATAGATGGGGTAGATTCTTATATTTCTGATAATTATTCTTCTGAGTTAGTTGTATTTAATAAAAATTTAAAGATGAATAGTTTGGTTTTGGGGTATTACACGAATAATTCTGGTAGTGATATATATATAAATAATGGAAGTATTTATATGATCTGGAATGGTAAAAAGGCAGAGGTCTTGGGTGGAGAATATATAGGACAATATCAGCCTTACTATGGTTTTTATTTTGGTTTCGATAGTTTAAAAAACATTTTGGATTATAATGTTTTACATGTTAGATTAAAAGGGAATTTACAACATTCTCATGTTTTATCTGTTAATGTGTGTGCTAAAGATGTAAAAGAATTTTCATCAGATGATATTAAAAATGAGTATGTTAATTTTGATATAGATATAAATTTAAAAACAGAAGATTATATTAATGTTGATTCTTTAGTTGGTTTTGCATTAAAGAATGAAGGAAATGAAAATTCTTATTTGAATAATTATGAAGAGGGTATAGGATTTTCATATATTTGTATAGAAGAAATTATATTTTATAAATCTATTGATTAATAGGTATTTTTATATCCTTTATTTTTTGTTTTTTATTTATTTCTAAACTCTAAGAGGAGAATTTAATTGAAATTTTTTAAGAAATTTATATTTTTATTTTCTTTATTTGTTTTTATTGATCAAACTGTTTTGTTTTCTTATGTTAAAAATTTAGATTTAATGGATAAAAATAATAAAAAAGTTTTTTTATATAGGTCTATTTTTTATCCTGGCTTAGGTCAATTCTATATTGGGAATAAATCAAAAGGGGTTGCTTTTTTCTCTTTTGCTACTTTGTTTATTTCTGGAGCGATTTGTTCTTATTCTGATTCAGAAAAAAAATATAAAACTTATTTAAATTCTTCAGCTTATTCTCGAGATAGATATTATAAATATAAAGATTATTCTAGAACTCGAGATCAGATGTTTGTTTTTCTCGGTTTAACTTTATTAACTTGGGGATATAATATTTTAGATTTATCTTGTAGTTTGAAAAATATTAATAATAAGGCAATAGATGGAATTGGTTTGACTTTTGATATTGACAATAAAGAGTCGATTATTACATATTCAAAAATATATTAAGTAGTTTTTTTAACGTTTATTATATTATATAAAGGAGTTTTTATGAAAAATTTTTTGTTATTTAGGTTGGTTTTTATACTGGTTTTTATTTTTAATATTTTTATTTCTTTTTCTTATTCTGTAGATGATTTCGATTTTAAATTTGATGATATTTTAAATTTAATAGAAGAAAAAAACGATAATACATCTAAATCTCATCAAGAAGAAGAGAAAATTATTACTGAAAAAAAAGTTAAAAAGACAGAAAATAAATCTGATAATTTGTTAAAGAGTATTAATACGAAGGAAAGTCCTGTTTCATTTACTAAAAAATATATTTATAAAGATATAGATTTTAAACAAAATAATTATATTCCTAGTGGTTTTATGGGAGATTATGGAGATTTGAGAATTAGTTTGAGATGTTATATAAAGCCTTATAAGGGAAAATCTTGTATGAAGATTAATTATTCTGCTAGAGAAAGTCAAGGAAATGGATGGGCTGGAATATATTGGCAAGCTACAGCTAATAATTGGGGAAGTGAAGATACAGGATTGAATTTAAGTGGAGCAAAAAGATTAGTATTTTATATAAAAAGAAAAAAAGGGGGAGAAGTAATAGAAAAAGTAAAGGTTGGTGGTATTCATGGCGGAGAATTTACAGATACTGCTGATGTTGATTTTGGTCCTATTATATTAAAAAAACATTGGGAAAGATATGTAATTGATTTAAAGGAGTATAATCTTTCATATATTATTGGTGGTTTTGCTTTTGTTGTTACAACAGAAAGTAATCCTAATGGTGTGGTATTTTATTTAGATGAAGTAGTTTTTGAATAGTTTTTTTACTTTTTTGTGAAAGGTTTTTTGTTTATGTTGATTAAAAAAAAATTTTTATTTTTTTTATTGTTTATTAGTTTTTTTAATTTTTTATTATATTCTTCTGATTTTATGTTATTTGAAAAGTTGAAAATGGATGAAGTTTTAGAACAAATAAATAAAACTTGTAACACGATCCCTAAGTTTGAAGGGACTGTGGTTATTAGATATTCTAATAAGTTTGAAACAGCTAATATTAACAAAAAGGTTACTACTCTTTCTAATAAATTATGTGATTATTTAGTTTTTTTGACAAAAGATTTAGATCTTTTGAACACTAAGATATTAGATTCGACTTTAAATTCTTCTTTTATAATTTTAAATAATAATGATGAGAGTGAAAAAGAAGAAGAGTATGTTGAAATTTCTTTATTGTCTAATTTTCTATATTCGCAAGATGTTGTTAAAGCAATAGAATTGTTTCAAAATAAATTTAAAGATAAAAATTGGATTCGTATTGATAAATCAGGAAAGAAATATAAAATTAATTTATCTCATTTGTTTTCTTATGATGAAGTGCTTGGGA
>ONXP01000031.1 GCA_900321865.1 uncultured Elusimicrobia bacterium | reverse complement strand
TTTAATGCTTTAGTGGTTGTTGGAGATTGTGCTGGAAGTGTAGGATGTGGAGTTGGAAAATCAAGTGCAGTTCAAGAAGCAGTTAAAAAAGCTACTAGATTAGCTAAAAAAAATATGATAAAAGTGCCTATTGTTGGAACTACTATTCCTCATGAAATTGTTGCAGAATTTGGAGCAGGAAAAATTTTGTTGAAGCCTGCAGCTTCTGGTACTGGAATTATTGCTGGTGGAGCAGTGAGATTAGTTTTAGAAGTTGCCGGATATAAGGATATTTTAAGTAAATCAATTAAGAGTAATAATCCTTTTAATATGGTTTATACTACTTTAAAAGCTTTGAAAAATTTACAAACTTTTGCTCTGATGAAAAAGTTAAAATGCAATAATTCTGTTTTAAAATAGGAGATTTTTTATGAATTTAAATGAATTAAAACCGGCTATAGGATCTAAAAAAAATAAAAAAAGAGTAGGAAGAGGTAATGGAACAGGACTAGGAAAGACAGCTGGTAGAGGGTCAAATGGGCAGAATTCTAGATCGGGAGGCAAAGTTAGATTAGGGTTTGAAGGTGGACAAATGCCATTAGTGAGGAGAATTCCTAAAAAAGGTTTTTCTAATGCTAAATTTAAGAAGGAATATGTTGTTGTAAATTTAGATAATATAGAAAATAAATTTAAGGATTTTGATAAAGTTTCTATTTCAGATTTTATTAAAGCAAATATTATTACTAAAAAAGATAAGATTAAAGTATTGGGTACAGGTTTCTTGTCATCTAAAAAAAATATAGAGGCTAATGCTTTTTCTTCAGTTGCTAAAATTAAGATAGAAGAACAATCTGGTAAAGTATTTATAGTACGATAAATAAATAAAGAAGGGTTTTTTATGGTTAAAAATGTAACGGAAGTTTTTAGAATACCAGAATTGAGAAAAAAAATTTTTTTTACTTTATTTATTTTGTTTATTTATAGGTTAGGGATTGCTATTCCGAATCCTGGTATAGATGGAGAGGCTTTAAAAAGTTTCTTTGCTAATCAAAATAATACTTTGTTTGGTTTTTTAGATATGTTTTCAGGTGGAGCTTTTAGTAAATTTTCTATTTTTACTATGGGAGTTATGCCTTATATAAATACTTCTATTATTATGTCTTTACTTCAAACTATAATTCCATATTTTGAAAAATTGTCTAGAGAAGGAGATGTGGGAAGAAAAAAATTAATTCAAATCTCTAGATATGGTACATTAATTCTAAGTATTATCCAATCTTTGGGTTTGACTTTTGTTTTACAATCTATGAGAACAAGTGCTGGTTTACCTGTTGTGTTGTCTCCTGGTATATGGTTTCAAATTATTTCTGTTTTAACTTTGACTACAGGGACAGTTTTTATAATGTGGATGGGTGAACAGATAACAGAAAAAGGAATAGGAAATGGAATTTCTATTATTATTTTTGCAGGTATTATTGATAGAATTCCGAGTGCAATAAAAAATACTTTTTTGTTATTACAAAGTGATGGTATTTCTATTTTGAAATTAGTATTTATATTGATTTTTATACTGATTGTAATTTCTTTAGTTGTTGCTCTTGAACAGGGACAAAGAAGAATTCCTCTTCAATATCCTAAGAGATCTAGTAGAGAGAATAGTTTAGTTTCTGGAGCACAAACTTCTTTCCTTCCTATAAAGGTAGATCAGTCAGGGGTTGTTGCAGTTATTTTTGCAATATCTATTATATCTTTTCCAATTACAATTGCCCAATTTTTTCCAAATGCAGAATTTTCGAAGAGCATTTTTAGTTTATGGGGAAGACTTGGAGTCTTGTATCACATAGTTTATGCTTTGCTTATAGTGTTTTTTTGTTATTTTTATACATCTATAACTTTTAATCCTTTCGATATAGCTGAAAATATGAAAAATTCTGGAGGTTTTATACCTGGAATTAGACCAGGAGAAGATACTGCTAATTATATAGAAGATATAATTATAAGAATTACTTTCTTTGGATCTATATTTATAGCTTTATTAGCTATTATGCCAGATGTTTTAAGGACTTATTTTAATGTTCCTTTTTATTTTGGAGGTACAGCTCTTTTGATTATAGTTGGAGTAGCATTAGATACTATAGGACAGTTAGATACATATATGATAAATAGATATTATGATGGATTTTTAGAAAAGGGAAAGATTAAAGGGAGATATTTTAATATAAAATGAGTAAAGCTTTGATATTTTTGGGAGCACCTGGTAGCGGAAAAGGAACACAGGCAAAACTTTTGCAAGAAAAATTTGATTTTATTCAAATTTCAACTGGCGATTTATTAAGAAAAGAAGTATCTATGGGAACTTCTTTAGGATTAAAAATAAAGTCTGTGATAAATTCTGGAAAGTTAGTTAACAATAATTTAGTTGAGGAATTGTTAAAGGTTAATGTTAACGAAAAACAAAATTATATTTTCGATGGTTTCCCAAGAAGTTTAGAACAGGCGATGTTTTTAGAGAATTTTCTTTTATCTAAAAACATAAAATTACTGAAAGTTTTTTATTTCGAAATTGATATAAATTATGTAATCAAAAGAATTTTGGATAGAAAGATTTGTGCTATATGTAAAAAGGAATTTAACATAACTCTTCATAAAATTAAAAATGATATTTGTCCTAACTGTAATAAACCTTCTTTGCTTGTTAGAGGTGATGACAATGAATTTACAATTAGGAATAGAATACAAGTTTATTTAGAAGAGACCTTTCCAATTCTTGATTTTTATAAGAAGAAAAACAAGGATATATTAATTAGAATTAATGCAATGGATGCGATAGATGTTGTGTTTCAAAATATTTCTACTAATTTGTCGGTTATTTTAAATGAAGATAAATATTAAGACTAAAGATGATATAAATTATATGAGAATAGCAGGAAGAAAATTAGCTAATGTTCTTTTTAAGTTAAAAAAAGAGATTAAAATAGGGATCTCTACAAAGTATTTAGATGATTTAGCTTTTGATTTAATAAAAGAAGAAGAGGCAGTTCCTTTATTTCTTGGTTATAATGGATTTCCTGCCAGTATATGTACTTCTGTTAATGATGAGGTTGTTCATGGAATTCCTAGTGTTTCTAAAAAATTACAAAATGGAGACATTCTCTCTATTGATATAGGTTTGTCTTATAAACATTATTGTGCTGATATGGCTGAGACTGTTCCGGTTGGTGATATTACAGAGGAAGATAGAAATTTAATAGAAACCACAAGAGAATCTCTGTTTTTAGGAATATCTCAAATGAAACCTAATAATAGATTAGGGGATATAGGAGAAGCTATAGAATCTTATGTTACTAAAAAAGGTTTTTCTGTAGTTTTGGAGTATACGGGGCATGGAATAGGAAGGAATATGCATGAAGCACCCGAAGTTTTGAATTACGGGAAGAAACATACAGGCTTAACTATTAAAGAAGGGATGGTTTTTGCAATAGAACCGATGGTAAATATCGGAACATGGCAAACTAAAACTTTGAGTAATAATTGGACTGTTGTAACCAAAGATGGAAAGCATTCGGCACATTTTGAACATACTGTTTTGGCGACAGATAAAGGATCAGAAATTTTGACATTTATGTGTGAGGATTAAAAATAATGGGAAAAGATAAAATAGAGGTTGAAGGAATTATTTTAGATTCTTTGCCAAATGCTATGTTTAAAGTAGTTTTGGATAATGGTCATAAAGTTTTAGCTCATATTTCTGGTAAAATGAGAATGAATTTTATTAAAATTTTACCTGGAGATAAAGTAAAATTGGAATTATCTCCATATGATTTATCTCGTGGTAGAATTATTTATAGATCTAAATAAATATAAAATTTTTAATAATAATATTAAAAAATAGGAGAAAGTTCAGATGAGAATTAGGGCATCTATCAAGAAAATGTGTGCTAAATGTAAAATAGTTAAGAGGAAGAATGTTTTGAGAGTTATATGTGAAAATCCTAGACATAAACAAAAACAAGGTTAAATTTGGAGGAATTTAGTAATGGCTAGAATAGTTGGTATTGATTTACCAAAGAATAAAAGGATAGAAATAGGACTTACTTATATTTATGGAATAGGAAGACAAACAGCAAATGAAATTTTGTTGAAGGCTAATATTAATAATGATACTAGAGTTCAGAATTTATCTGAGGATGAAGTAGGAAGATTGACTAATATTATAACCAAGCAATATAAAGTTGAAGGTGATTTAAGAAGAGAGGTCGCCCAAAATATAAGGAGATTGAAAGATATAAAATCATATAGAGGGCTTAGACATAAAAATAATCTTCCTTGTAGAGGGCAAAGAACTAAAACAAATGCTAGGACGAGAAGAGGAAAAAGAAGTATAGCAATCAAATTAAATAAACCAGTTGGTAAATAATTTTCTTGGAGGAATTTGTGGCTGTAGTTACTAATAATAAAAAAACAAAAAAAGCTTTAAAAGCAAAAGTAACAGTTAATGGAAGAGTATCTATTAAGTCTTCTTTTAATAATACAATAATAACAATATCTAATGAATATGGAGAGCCTTTGTGTTGGGCATCTTCTGGTGCTGTTGGATTTAAAGGAACAAGAAAAGGAACTCCTTTTGCAGCACAGCAAGCAGCGGAAGCAGTTGCAAAAAAAGCTTTTGATTTTGGAGTTAGAAATGTAGATGTTAGTGTTAAGGGCCCTGGATCAGGGAGAGAAACTAGTATTAGAGCTTTGCAATTAGTAGGATTGAATGTTTTATCTATAAGAGATATTACCCCAATTCCTCATAATGGTTGTAGACCACCAAAACAAAGAAGAGTATAGATATAGAAATAAAGGAGGAATAAATTTTGGCTAGATATATAGGTTCTGTTTGTAGGATGTGTAGAAGGGAAGGAGTAAAATTATTTTTAAAGTCTGATAGATGTAATTCGTTTAAATGTGCAATGGAAAAGAGAGCATTTGCTCCAGGACAGCATGGAATATCAAAAAGATTTAAATTATCTGAATATGGAGTTCAGCTAAGAGAAAAACAAAAGGCAAAAAGATTTTATGGTATTTTAGAAAATCAATTTAGAAGATATTTTAATAATGCAGAAAGACTTCCTGGTAGAACTGGGGAAAATCTGTTAATTTTAATTGAAAGAAGACTTGATAATGTCTTGTTAAAATCTGGATTTTTTAGATCTAGACAAATGGCTAGACAAATAATTAATCATGGACATGTTTTAGTTAATAATAAAAAGGTTGATATACATTCTTATCTTGTAAAGATTGATGATGTTATTAAAATTAAAGATTCAATTAAAAATACTCCTGTAATAAAAAGTTTACAAGAAGAGACTAATTCACAAAATTTATCAATTCCATCTTGGATTGTTTCTGATATTAAAAAATTAGAGTCAAAAATTGTTAGAATGCCTACTAGAGAAGATATAACTTTTCAAGTGAATGAGCAATTAATTGTTGAGTTATATTCAAAGTAGTTATAAGTGCAAAGGTGTGATTTTATGTCTAAACAAAAAAAAATAATAATACCAAGTATCTTAAAAGTTGATAAGGATACTTTATCTGATTCTTATGGAAAATTTATAGCTGAGCCTTTTGAAAGTGGTTATGGAAATACTTTAGGAAATTCTTTAAGAAGAATATTGTTATCTTCTTTAGAAGGTAATGCTATAACTTCTGTAAAAATTAATGGTTTGCCTCATGAATATTCTGTTATAGATGGGGTTAAAGAAGATGTAATGTCCATTCTTTTAAATTTAAAACTTGTTAGATTCTCTTCTAATGTAGAAACATATGAGGAACAAGTTTTAAGGTTGCATAAGGAACAAGAAGGACCTGTTTTTGCTGGTGATATAGAGACTAATTCTATATTAAATATTGTCAATAAGGATTTGGTTATTGCTAACCTTGATGTTAATGGGAAACTTGATATGGAAATTTATGTTGGTAGAGGAAGAGGTTATATATCTGCTGATGAACAAGATAAAACTAATTTTAGTATAGGAAGAATAGCAGTAGATTCAATATTTTCTCCAGTTGTTAGAGTTAACAATCAAGTAGAAAATTTTAGAGTAGGAAATAAGACTGATTATGATAGATTAATTTTAGAAATATGGACTGATGGAACTATTTCTCCTTCTGATGCTTTATCTTATTCTGCTGAAATTTTAAAAGATTCTGTTGATATTTTTGTTGATGAAAGAAATGAAAACAAAGAATTTTTAACAAAATATGTTAAAGAAGACAACTTACAAGAAAAGCCTTTAAAAAAAGATAATGAAAAAAATTCTAAAGATGCATTGTTAGATAAATCAGTTGATGTTATAGAATTATCTATAAGGAGTGCTAATTGTCTAAGGACAGCAAAGATTAATACTATTAGGGAGCTTATATCTAAAAAAGAAACAGAACTTTTGACATATAAAAATTTTGGAAGAAAATCTTTAGATGAAATAAAAGAAAAGTTACATAAGATTGGATTAGAGTTGTCTAATGAATAAATATATAAAATTTATGGAGATAAAAAAATGTCTGGAACAAGATTGGGAAGAAAGTTAGGAAGAAAAACAGGACACAGGGTGGCTTTGTGTAGAAACTTAGCTTGTAGCCTTATAAAATATGAATCTATTAAAACGACGGAAGCAAAAGCAAAAACATTAAAAAGATTTGTAGATATATTAATTGCAAAAGCTAAAAAAGATGATTTGTCTGCTAGGAGAATGATTAGAAAAGACATAAATCAAAAAGAAGTTTTTGTAAAAATATTTAAAGAGTTAGTTCCGAGATTTAAAGATAGAGAAGGTGGAGTCGTAAAATTAGTAAAATTAAATAATCGTTTGTCTGATAATGCTCCTATGTGTTGTGTTAAATTAATTTCTTAATAAAAAATTTAGGAGAAAAATTTGTTTTCGTTTATATCTAATATTTTTTCTTTTGATTTAGGAATGGATTTAGGAACTTCTAATACTCTTATTTTCTTAAAAGGAGATGGAATAATTTTAAAGGAGCCTTCTGTTGTAGCGATTGATAAAAATACGAAAGATGTTTTAGCTGTTGGAGAGGAAGCTAAGCAGATGATAGGGAAAACTCCTGTAAATATTGTAGCAGATCGTCCTTTAAAAAATGGAGTTATAGCAGACTTTGTAAAAACTGAAGAAATGATTAGATATTTTATTAGAAAGGTTAATAATAGGAAGTTTTTTATAAATCCACGAATAGTTATAGGAGTTCCTTCTGGAATAACAGAAGTTGAAAGAAGAGCAGTTAGAGAATCAGCAGAACAGGCCGGGGCTAGAGAAGTTTTCTTAATAGATGAGCCAATGGCAGCAGCGATAGGGGCTAATATTTCTATATACGAGCCTAGTGGAAATATGATAGTTGATATTGGAGGAGGAACCACGGAAATCGCTGTTATTTCTCTTGGTGGAATGGTAATAGCTAATTCTTTGAGAGTAGCTGGAGATCATTTTGATGATGCAATAGTTCAATATTTTCGTAAAAAATATAGCCTTCTTATAGGGGATAGGACAGCAGAACAGGTAAAAATAAATATAGGAGCAGTTTTTGACTTAAAAGAAAAAATGACTATGGAAGTGAAAGGTCGTGATTTGATGCTGGGACTTCCAAGAACTGTTTTAGTTAATTCAGATGAGATAAGAGAAGCTTTAAGTGATCCTGTAAAAAGTGTTATAGATGGAATTAAATTTACTTTGGAGAAAATTCCTGCTGAATTAGCTTCTGATTTAGTTGATAAAGGAATAGTTTTGTCTGGTGGTGGAGCGTTGCTTAGAGGTTTGGATGAATTGATAAAAAGCAAAACAAATCTTCCAGTTATAATTGCGGATAATCCTTTAGATTGTGTTGCACTTGGTGCAGGGAAATTTTTAGAGCAAATAGTATTAAATAAACGTTTAAAAAATCAGGTTAATGCTTGATTTGTTTAAGGGGATTTATTTTGTATATTAATAGAAAAATACATGATGCGATAATTTTTAAAATTTCAATTTTTTTTTGTTCTTAAGTTTTGTTTTTATGCTTTTTGATAAGACATATTTTATTAGTAATATAAAGGATTTGTTAGGAAGTTTTGTTTTATTTAATTCTCAGATATTTGAAATTCAAGATTTTAGTTTAAATATTCAGAATTTTCAGAAAAATTATCATAATTCTCAAAAATTTTTAGAAGAAAAAAAATATTTAAAACAAAAAAGTTTGGAATATTTAGACTTATTAAAATCTCCAATTTTAGAAAAAAATAATATTGTTTTGTCTAAAATAATGGAAAGAGGATTAGATGATTGGTGTTCTTTTGTTATAATCAATGTAGGAGAAAATCAGAACATTAAAACAAAAGATATTGTTGTTTATTTTAATTATGATATCTGTTTTCTTGTAGGACAAGTTGTAGAGGTTTATCAAAACTATTCAAAAGTTTTACTAGTTAGTGATATTAAATCAAATGTTTCTTGTTTTGTCCCTAGTAAAAATATATATGGAGTTTTGTTTGGAAATAATAAATATATCCTTAATATGAAATTAATTGAGTATAAGAAAAATAATAATTTAGAATTAGGGGATAAAGTTTTTACTTCTGGACTAGGCGGGGTTTTTCAAAGTGGAATTTATATTGGAGAAATTTCTTCAATAAAGAGAAATAATAATGGGAATATAGAAAAAGTATTAGTAGATTTGTATGATGAGTTTATGAAATTAAGATATGTTTTTGTAATAAAAAATTAAAAGGATTTTTTATGTTTATAGATACTCATACACATTTATTAAGTGATGATTTTGAAAAGGATAGAGAAATTGTTATAGAAAATGCAAAAAAAAATGGAATATCTAAGTTTTTAGAAGTTGGATATGATTTTAAGTATTTAAAAGTTTTGCCTGATTTTATTAGAAATCGAAAAGAATTTTTTGGAGCGGTCGGAATACATCCTAATAATGCTTATGAGTTGACAGATGATATGATAAAAAGTTTAGAAAGTGTCATATTAAATAATAAAAAAATAGTTGCAATCGGCGAAATAGGATTAGATTATTATAGAGATTTAGTCCCGAAAGAAATTCAGAAAAAAGTTTTTGTTATGCAATTAGATTTAGCTGTTTCATTAAAAAAGCCAGTTATCATACATTGTAGAGAATCAAAAGAAGATCTAAAAAATATTTTAAAAAATTATCAAAATCTTTCAGGAACAATACATTCTTTTTCTGGAAATTTAAAAGATGCGGAATTTTTTATAGAAAGAGGTTTTGTTTTAGGTTTATCTGGTGTTTTAACATATAAAAGCAATATTCCTCTTAGAGAATTGATAAAGCAAATAGATTTAAAAAATTTAGTAATAGAGACGGATTGTCCGTATCTTTCGCCAGTGCCATATAGAGGGAAACGAAATGAACCTTCTTTTTCTGTTTATGTTAGAGATGAAATTTCTCGTCAAAAAGATATAAATAAAATTGAAGTAGATGAAATTACAAATAAAAATGTCCTAAGGATCTTTAATTTTTAGGAGGGAAAATGGAAGAAAAAGTAGAAAGATTTAAAAGATTAGCTTATAAAAGAAAAGATGAAATTTTGGAAAAATTAAGAATTTTTGGCAATTGCGGGAATAGATCAACTTATGAGTATACAGAAGAAGATATAGAAAAAATGTTTAATGAGATATTAGAACAAGTTTATAAAACAAAATTAAAATTTAAAGAATAAAATCAAAAACCATTTGTTGTTAAAAGGGGAAAAATATGCAAAAGATAGATACGAGATGTTTACATGCTGGGTATGTAGCTAAAAATGGAGAACCAAGGCAACTTCCTATAATTCAATCAACCACATTTAAATATGATACTAGTGAAGAAATGGCAAAATTATTTGATTTGGAAGCGAGTGGATATTTTTATACGAGGCTTCAAAATCCTACTAATGATTTAGTATCTAAAAAAATATGTGATCTAGAAGGTGGAAAAAGTGCAATGCTCACCTCTAGCGGTCAGGCAGCTAGTTTTTTTTCTATATTTAATATAGCGAATGCTGGAGATCATATCATAGTATCCTCTAGTATTTATGGAGGAACATATAATCTAATAGCTATAACAATGAAAAAAATGGGTATAGAGACTACTTTTGTTTCTCCGATGTCAAAAGAAGAAGATTTAGATAAAGCTTTTAAAAAAAATACTAAACTGATTTTTGGAGAGACTATATCAAATCCGGCTTTGACAGTTTTAGATTTAGAATTATTTGCAAAAGTTGCACATAAACATGGAGTTCCTCTAATAGTAGATAATACATTTCCTACTCCTATTAATTGTAGGCCTATAGAGTGGGGAGCGGATATAGTTTTGCATTCGACAACGAAGTATATGGATGGACACGGAATATCAGTAGGTGGTGCTATAGTAGATGCTGGAAATTTTGATTGGCTGGCTAATAAAGAAAAATTTCCTGGAATGTGTACACCTGACGAAAGTTATCATGGAATTGTTTATGCAGAAAAGTTTGGAAAAGAAAATGCTTTTATAGTAAAATGCACGGCTCAACTTATGAGAGATTTTGGTTCTATACAGTCTCCGCAGAATGCTTTTTATATAAATAATGGACTAGAAACATTAGCAATTAGAATGGAAAGACATTCTAGTAGTGCTCTAAAAATAGCAGAAATTTTAGAAAAAAATGAAAAAATAAAAGAAGTAATTTATCCAGGATTAAAGTCTAATAAATATTATGCCCTAGCAAAAAAATATTGTCCTAATGGAGCTAGCGGGGTAATAAGTATTATTTTAAATGGTGGACGAGAAAAAGCTAGTGAATTTATGAAAAATTTAGAGCTTATAGCTATAGAAACACATGTTGCTGATGCAAAAAGTTGTTGCCTTTGCCCATCTGTAACTACACATAGACAAATGACAGATAAAGAGCTTTTGGATGCTGGAATAGATCCGGGACTTGTTAGAATTTCTATTGGCTTAGAAAATTTTGAAGATTTAAGAGAAGATATAGAAAACAGTTTGAATAATCTATAAATATTTTTTTGATGGAGGAAAATATGAAAAAATTTTTAATTTTTTTAGTTAGTCTGTTTTTACTTTTTGGAAATTTTGTTTTCGCTGGAAAACCAGATAAAAAAAATTCTCATTTTGACAAATGTTGTGATATGAAAATATCTTGTAAAATAGAAAAAATGTCTTGTATATTAAATTTAACAGACGATCAAAAAATAAAACTTGAAAAAATTTTAAAAGATTTCGATACTGAAAAAGATATTAAAAAAGATAAATTTGGAAAAGAAATGTTAAAATTGAAAAATGACAAAGATAACAAAATAAAAGAAATTTTAAACTCAGATCAAAAGATACAATTTATAGTCTTAAATACTTTAGAAAAAGTGAAAAGACAAGAATGTTTTGAAGATTTTAACAAATGTGACAGAGATTTTTGTAAAAGAAATAAGAAGAAAAAGCATTGTAAACATTATTGTAAAAATAAAGAATGTTTTTATGAAAAATAAATTGTTTATATAATTTATAAAATATTTTATAAGAGAGAATAATAAATAATTATTATTTTCTCTTTTTTTTTGAGGTTTCTATGGATAAAGAAAGCATTGTAAAAAATATATTTTTAGATGTAGAAAAATTAAAAAAACTAAATCCCTTGGTTCATAATATTACGAATTTTGTAACAATATATGATTGTGCTAATATAGTAAAAGTTATAGGAGCTTCCCCTGTTATGACATTTGAAAAAGAAGAAGCAGAAGATATGACTAGCATTTCTGATAGTTTAGTAATAAATATGGGGACAATGACTAGCTATATAACTTCTTCTGTAGAATTAGCATTAAAAAAAGCTAATGAAAAAAATATCCCTATAATTTTTGATGTATGTGGAAATGGAGCGACAGAATACAGAAATAATTTTGTTAAAAAAATTGTTAATAATTATCATATTGATGTAATAAAAGGAAATTACAGTGAAATAACAAAGCTTTTTACGGATGATGTCATGACAAAAGGAGTAGATTCAGCAAATGTGCAATATGATATGAAAGATATTATTTTAAATTTATCAAAAAAATTTAATGATACAGTTTTTGTTGCAACAGGCAAAAAGGATTTTATTGGGAATTCAAAGGATTTAATATCAATAGATAATGGGATAGAAGAATTGTCGTATATTGTAGGAACTGGATGTATGACTAGTAGTTTGATAGGAGCATTTTTAGGTTTAAAGGGAAAAGTATTATTAGAGGCAGTTTCTGGTTTAGTAGTTTTTGAAATAGCTAGTGAATTGGCTTTTGAAAAAAATAAAAGTATATCTAATTTGAAAAATAATATCTTTGATGAAATGTTTAATTTAAGTGAAGAGAAAATTTTATCAAAAATAAAAATTGATAAAATTTAAACTAAAATTATAGGATTTTTTGTTATGAAAGGCTTTTATTTTATTACGGATGAAATTCTTACGAAAAGAGGAAATGTAAAAGATGTAGAAATTGCAACTTCTTTAGGATGTCAAGTGATACAATACAGAAATAAAAAAAACAATTCTAAAAAAATGTATCAGGAAGCTTTAGAGTTAAAAGAAATCATTAAATCTATAAATAAAGAAACAAAATTTTTGATAAATGATAGAGTAGACATTGCTTTGGCTGTGGATGCTGACGGGGTTCACATAGGTCAGGAAGATTTACCTATAAGTATAGTAAGAAAATTGTTGCCAAAAAATAAAATTATAGGAATTTCTATTCATTCAATAGAGGAAGTAAAAGAAGCGATTTTTTATAATGTAGATTATGTGGGAGTAGGCCCAGTTTATAAAACATTGACTAAAAAAGATGCTGGGGAACCTTTGGGTTTACAGTTATTAAAAGATATAAAAAATTATATAAATCTGAATAAATTAAAAATTCCTATAGTTGCAATAGGCGGAATTAAACTTAATAATGTAAAAGAAGTCATTTTAAACGGAGCAGATATGGTTTCTGCTATTTCTGATACTGTCCAAAGTGATGATATGTCAAAAACTATAAAAGAGTATCAAGAAAAGTTTTTTTAATATTTTTTGATTCTTTCACAATTTTTATTATTCGTAAATAAAATTTACAAAAAATTATAAAAATTCCAGAATCAAAAATTAATAATCTAACTTTGAAAAATTTTTATAAATTTTATTTGTTAAAACCTAATCTTTTTTTTATATATAAATTTAAACATATTGTAAAAATATTACTAACTATCCAATATAAAACTAATCCAGAAGGAAAATTCCAAAAAATAAAAAGGAACATTACAGGCATAAAATATAATGTTTTGTTCATATTTTGTTCTTCAGGAGATAAGTTAGAACTAGATGCCATATTTAATTTTTGACTAAAAAACATAGTTATGCACATAAATATTGGAAGAATGTTTATTGAAAAATTATTGATTTTTGTGATAGTATCAGGCCTAGATAAATCTTTTATCCAAAAAATAAAAGGGGAATACCTAAGTTCTGCAGAATTTCTGATAACATTAAATAGAGCAAAAAATATTGGAATTTGAATAAGCATAGGTAAACATCCCCCAAAAGGGTTAACACCTTCTTTTTTATATAACATCATAGTTTCTAAATTCATTTTGTTAGGATCATCTTTATATTTTTCTTTTATAAGATTCAGTTTTGGTTGCAATGTTTTTAAAGCAGACATTGATGAAATGCTTTTTATATTAAGAGGTGAAAGAATAAATTGAATTATTAAAGTTAAAATAATTATAGCAAGTCCATAATTTCCTGTAATATTTTGTAAAAAAAATAATGTAAACAAAAGTGCTTTTCCTATAAAATTAAAAAAACCAAGAGATACATTTTTTTCTAATTGTATGCCAAAAGATTTCAAAAGTTTATAATTTTTGTCAGTAAAAATAGTATCAAAATCAATATTTATAGTTTCGTTTGGGTTAATTACAATATCTTTAATGTATGAAATGGAGGGAATATTTTTATTTATAATATTTATTTTGTTAAAAAAGTTATTCTTATCAATCATTGAAATTAAAAAGTAGTGGTTTGAAAGAGAAATCCATGAATTTTGAACAAAATTTATTCCTGACTTCATTTTTTTCTTTTTATTAAAAAGTTTATTATCTGTCAAATATGATAAATTCATATTCATAATTTTCTGTTTTTCTGGAATATTTTCATCTGTATTAATTCCATTTCCTAAATTTATTGAAAAATTTTCTATTTTTATAGTTTTGTCAGAAATGTTTTTTAGAATTAATTTATTATTTAAATAATTAGGCTTAGCAGAAAAATTTATGAGCATTTTGACTTCTAAATTATTTTCCATTTTTCCCGTGAGGTTGAGAGAATTTTTGTCCGAAAAATATGTTTTATTATAAATAATTTTAGGAGAAATATTTAGATAATTAGAATTTTTATATGCTAAATCAATAAAATTTCCATTTTTTTCTTTTAAAAATATATTTTTAAAATTTCCATTTTTATCTAATACTAATTTTTGATTTTCATTTTCTAAGGTAAAATTATATTCCTCATCACTTTTATTATTATTTTCAGAATTTTCCACGAATTTTATAGATCCATCTTCGTTTATTTTTTGTATTTCATTGGCAGAGTTAGAGTTATAAATTTTATTTTGTTTTTTATTCGCATAATTCATCCAAGCAAAAATTATTAAAAAAGACAAAACTCCAGCTATAACAGTATTTTTATCCATCTATACCAAACCCCAAATATTATATTTTCCAATATTATATATATATTTTTCAATTTATAAAATTTTTATTATAAATTTTACATACAAAACTTTAGTTAAATTTTTAGAATTTTTAATTATTTTGCGAATATTTTTGAGTTTTAAACAGTTAAAAAATGAATAAATTTTTTCAAAACCAAGAAATTTTTTAATATTAATTAAAATTTTTTAGTCTAGATTCAAATGTTTTGTATTCAGGAACAATTTTTTTTATAAATTCATAAAAATTTTTTGAATGATCTTGATAAAAAAAATGAGTAAATTCGTGAATTAAAATATAAGAAATGATTTTTTTTTCGCATTTTATTAATTCAGAATTCAATGTAATAAAATTTTTTTTATAATTACAAATTCCCCAGGTAGATTTCATTTTTCTAATTTTTAATTGTGGAATTTTTTTTAAAACATTAGCAAAATATTTTTGATATATGTCAATCAAAAGTTTCTCAAAAATCATTTTTTCTTCTTTTTTTATCCATTTATCAAAGAACTTTTTTTTATAAGCAAAATTATTGTTTTCTTTTTTTAAAAAGAAAGTTAGATTTTCATCTCTTATCTTTATCAAATTTTCATTTGATTCTATTATTTTTATCTTATAATTTTCCCCAAGGAAAAATATAAATTCATCATCTAAAAAATTTAAAACAACATTTTTGTTAAAAAACTCTTCTCTAGCTTGGTAAAAATATTTGGCTTTTTCTATCCAATTACTTTTTGAAATAACGAAATTTTTTAAATATTCTAAACTGATATTTTTTGGTGCGACAACTATTAACTTGCCAGATTTAATTTTTATAGAAATATTTTTAACTTTTTTCCTAATTAATAAAAAATTATACATTTATCACGGAATTTCAATTTCATTGAATATGTTATTTATAATATTTTCTGAGGTTAAATTTTCTGCTTCTGCTTCATATGTTGTTATTACTCTGTGCCTTAAAACATCTAGGCCAATAGCTTTTATATCTTCTGGGGTTACAAAACCTCTTCCACATATAAAGGCATATGCTTTGGCTGCTTTTATTATACTAATCGTTGCCCTAGGAGATGCCCCATATCTAATAAAATTAGATAAATTTTCTAATTTGTATTTTTGAGGTTCACGTGTTGCAAATATGATATCTAGAACATATTGCTCTATTTTTTCGTCAACATAAATATTATTTACAATTTCACGAAGTCTTTTGATTTCTTTTGGAGTCAAAATAGAGTTAACTTTTATGTCGTCATTTTTAGTTCTATTTCTTAGAATTTCTAATTCTTCTTGTTTTGTTGGATATGTAATTTTTAATTTTAACATAAATCTGTCTACTTGTGCTTCTGGTAATGGATAAGTTCCTTCTTGTTCTACTGGATTTTGTGTGGCTAAAACTAAAAAAGGCTCTGTTAAATTAAAAGTTTCTTCGCCAATTGTTACCTGTTTTTCTTGCATCGCTTCTAAAAGTGCACTTTGAACCTTTGCAGGCGATCTATTTATTTCATCCGCTAAAATTATGTTTGAAAAGATAGGGCCTTTTTTTACTAAAAATTCTGATTCTTTAACATTATAAATCATTGTTCCAATTAAATCTGAAGGCAAAAGATCAGGTGTAAATTGAATTCTTTTAAAATCTGCTTTTATAATATTAGCCAATGTTTTTATTGTCAAAGTCTTCGCAAGACCTGGCACACCTTCTAATAAAATATGTCCGTCTGCAAATAATCCTACCAAAATTCTTTCTAAAAGATATCTTTGGCCTACAATTACTTTATTAAATTCTGCAAAAATGGATTGAATAAGGGGTGTTTCTTTTTGTACATTTTCGTTAATAGCTTTTATATCACTATTCATAAAGTCTCCTACAAATTTTATAATTATTTAAATATTTTTCGTAAAAAGATAAAATGTTTTCTTTTAATTTTATATTGTTTAGATAATTTTCCCATTCATAACAATTTAAACCATTATTATAAGAAATAAATTCATATTTTTCTATATCATTAATATTAAAATCTTCAATTTTTTTTATGTTAAAGAATTTTAAATTGTTATTTTTTTCAAAATTATTTGTCCAATCATTGTATAAATTTATTATTTTTAACTTCATAGCAGAATATTCTAAAAGTTTTGTAGAGGTTTGTAAATTATACGGATAAATATTAGGAACCCAGTTTATAGCAAACTTTGCATGTCTTGCAATACTAGGAATTTTATTATGAGGAACAAACCCTTTAAAAATTATATTTTTGTATTTTGAAAATTTATTGTAAATTTTTTTAGTAGGTTTTCCAATTAATAAAATAGTTTTACTTAAAAGTTTGCTTGTAAAAATATTTAAAAGTTTATCTATTTTCCTGTCATAATTTATCTCACCAATATAGATAAAATCATATATTTTTTTAACTTTTTCTGTTAAAAAAAAATGTTTATCTATTCCCATATCTCTATATAGAAAAGGAATATTGTCAGAAAAATTCATTTCTTTTTTGACTTTTTCATTTAAAAAAATTCGTAAATTTGGTCTAGAATTAAGATTTTTTTTGAGAAAATTTTTGAATTTTTTAAACTTTCCAGAGCTAAGCGATGCATACTCATGAATTATAAAAGGCGAAATATTGTTATTTTTATTAGAGGTTTTAATTAATAAATTTTTAGTCTTATAAAAATGTGTTAATATTCTAGAATTAATGAAATTTTTTAAAAAAGTGTTTAATTTAAAATTATCAAAAAAATCAAAACCCATAAATTTCCAAATTATATCAAAATCTGAAAAATTTATTTTGTCATCAGAATTCACAATAAACACCCTAAATGAATCTTTTAAATATTCCTTATAAATGTCTATTTCTGGAAGATAGGCTTTAGTTGATCTAATTAATAGAATTTTTATCATTTTTTGTTATAAAAGAACCGTCTTTATAAAAAAAATCTTTTGAATCTGACAGATCTATATCGGTGTCTATTATGGAATTCCTTCCGATTTTTATATTTTTTGGAAATTTTACATTTTTACCTACTATGGTTATTCCACTGAAAAGATGAGAACCATATAAAGAATTTTTTTCTCCAGGAAGTTCTCCAAAACCTATAAAATCGTTTTCACCTATAAAAACATTTTTGTCAATTATAACTCTGTTTAAAGAAGCTTTTGATTTTACTATAGTATTGTTAAAAATTATAGAATCTATAACTTTTGCACCTTCTTCTACTATTACTCCAGGAGATAAAATACTATTTTCTACATATCCATCAATTTTAGTTCCTTCGGAAATTAGAGAATTTTTTATGTTTGCTTTATTCATTACATAAAAAGGATTCTTATCTGATTTTCCAAAAGATTTAAAATTAGTTGTTATTTTCCAATTATCAAAATCTAATTCGTTTTTATTGAAAATTATATCCATATTTGTTTGAAAATAAGAATCAATAGTACCAATATCTCGCCAATATCCAGAAAATTTATATGCAAAAATTCTTTTATCTAAAAAGTTAGGCATTATATCCCTACCAAAATCATGAGAGGATTTTTCATTTATTGCATCTTTTTTCAATGCATCTATTAAAATATCTTTATTGAAAAGATATATTCCAAGAGACACTAGATTGCTTTTAGGTTTAATAGGTTTTTCCTCAAACCCAATAATTCTATTTTTTTCATCTGCTAATATAGTGCCAAACCTGGAAGCTTCTTCTATTGGAATCTCCTTTGAAACAATGGTAATATCTGCATTATTGTCTCGATGGAATTTAACTACATCTGAATAGTCCATCTTGTAAATATGATCGCCTGAAAGAATTAAAACATTTTCTATGTTTTCAAATTTATTTATATAATTTATGTTTTGATAAACGGCATCAGCAGTGCCTTTATACCACGACGAGAAATTATTCCCGGTATAAGGGGGAAGAATAGAAATATTTTTATTTTTGCCAGAAAAGCCCCAACTTTCTCCATCTTGTAAATGGTCAATTAAAGATGATGGTTTATATTGAGTTAGGATTCCAACATTATCAATCGAAGAATTCATTATATTACTCAAAGTTATATCTATTACTCTATAATTTCCAGCAAAAGGAATAGCAGGTTTAGCTCTATGAGTAGCTAATATGTTTAACCTAGATCCTTGCCCCCCAGCAAGCAACATAGATACAACTTTTTTCATAAAGTACCTTCTTTAAATAAGGTGAAAATAATATTTTACATTAACTCGTCTTTTGCCAATTCTTCTATATCAATATTTTCTGTAGTATCAGGATATTCCTCTTTTTCAATTGGAGTTTCAGAATATTCTTCGTTTTCGATAGCAATTTCATTATTTGACGAATTTTCCTTAGAACTATTTTTACAACCAAAAAATAAAATTGTAAGAGACAATGTAAAAAATATTAAAAAACTTATAAATTTTTTCATATAAAAATCCTTAAAAAATAGATTTGTATTATTTTACTTAAAAATAATAGATTATTTTTTTTATGATAAAAATCAAGATATTTTATTGACAAATATTTTGATTATATTTACAATTTCCCTCGAAAAAAAATAATATTTTTAAGTAGGTTTCATTTGAGTAAAAAAGATTGGACTATTTTAGAAATCTTGAAATGGACGACGGATTTTTTTTCTTCTAAAAATATTCCAGAAGCAAAATTTGATGCAGAAGTTTTGCTTTCTTATGCCTTAAATATAAAAAGGTTAGATTTATATTTAAAGCATAATGATATCTTAAAAATCGATGAAATAGAACGATTTAAAAATTTTATAAAAAAAAGAATAGAGCACATTCCAGTTGCTTATATAATTGAAAAAAAAGAGTTTATGAACTGCACAATAAAAGTTTCATCTGATGTTTTGATTCCCAGATATGAAACAGAAATTTTAGTTGAAGAAGCTATAAAGATTTTTGATAATTTTTATAAAAATAATGAAAAAGTAAATATTTTAGATCTTTGCACTGGATCTGGAAATATTGTTATTAGTATGGCAAAAGCTTTGAAAAAATATAAAGAAAAAATATTTTTTTATGCCGTAGATATATCAGAAAAAGCTTTATCTATCGCCGAGGAAAATTCATTTTATAACGAGACTTCAGAAAATGTTAGGTTTATTTTAGGGGATCTTTTTAGGCCTATTTATTCCTATCCTTTAGAAGGAGCTTTAGATATTATTATTTCTAATCCGCCTTATATTAGGACTAAAGATATAAAATTTTTATCTCCTGATGTAAAAAAAGAGCCTATTTTGGCTTTGGATGGAGGAGAGGATGGTTTAAAATTTTACAGAAAAATCATAAAAGAATCAGGTGTTTTCTTAAAAAATAATGGTTTTTTAATTTTAGAAATAGATGATATTTTGGCTAAAAGTATATTTGAACTTTTAGAAAAACATAATTTTTATGATATAAAAATACAAAAAGATTATAACTCTTTAGAAAGAGTAGTTTTTGCAAGGAAAAAAAATATTGGATAAGCTGATTATAAAAGGGCAAAATCTTTTAAATGGAGAAGTTGAGATTAGCGGATCAAAAAATGCATCGCTTCCTATTTTGTTTGCTACTCTTTTAACGGATAAAGATATAATTCTAAATAATGTTCCTAATCTAAGAGATGTAACTTTAAGCATAAAATTATTAGAGTATATTGGGAAAAAAATAGAATATTTAAATAATAATAAAATTCTAATAAGACAGCTTTCTAATATAAAATATGATGCCCCTTATGATCTAGTAAGGCAGATGAGAGCATCAGTTTTGATTATTGGTCCAATGTTTGCTAGATATAAAAAAGCCTTGGTTTCGCTTCCTGGAGGTTGTGCCATAGGGATTAGGCCTATAAATTTGCATTTAGAGGGATTAAAGGAGTTGGGAGCTGATATAGATTTAGTTAATGGGTATGTGAGTGTTTTTTGTAAAAATTTTTTATCTAATAAAATTATAAAGTTAAAATATCCTAGTGTTGGAGCTACTGAGAATTTAATTATGAGTTCTATTTTTATAGAAGGGAAAACAGTCATAGAAAATGTTGCAAAAGAGCCTGAGATAATAGATTTATGTAATTTTTTGAATAAAATGGGTGCTATTATAAAAGGAATAGGAACTAGTAAAATAGAAATTTTTGGTGTAAAAAAAGAAAATTTAAAATCTATAGAATATACAATAATTCCAGATAGAATAGAAGCTGGAACTTTTATTATTTTAGGAGCATTAGCATCGGAAAGTTTGGTAATAAAAAATTTTGAGGCAGGTCATATAGAAAAATTTTTAGAAAAAGTTGAAGCAACTGAAACGAAAATTGAAAAATTGTCTAAAAATATTCTAAAAGTTTATGGGAATAAAAATATAAAACCTGTCAGCATAGAAACTAGCCCTTATCCTGGATTTCCGACTGATATGCAGGCTCAGTGGATGGTTTTTATGACCCAGGCTGAGGGCAAAAGTATCATAAAAGAAAATATTTTTGAAAATCGTTTTATGCATGTTGCTGAAATGATGAGGCTGGGTGCAAATTTAGAAATAAAAAATAATACTGTTTTAGTCAATGGAAAAACTGAGCTAAAAGGTGCAAATGTTATGGCGACAGACCTTAGAGCATCGGCAGCTTTGGTTTTGGCAGGACTGGTGGCGAGTGGTAAGACAGAAATTTCTAGAATTTATCACTTAGATAGAGGTTATGAAGCAATAGAAAAAAAAATGACCAAAATCAATGCTAAAATTTTTAGAGTAAAAGAATAAAAATATTAAACATTTTTAAATAAATTTTACAAAATATTTGACAAATTGTTTTTTTTAAATAAAATCTTTTTCAAGATTATTTAGCAATCGTTTATCTTGATTGCTAAAATTAAAAAAATAAAACTATAAAAAATATAATTATAAGAGAGGAGGAAAGTAAAATGGCTAAGATTATTGGTATAGATTTAGGGACTTCTAATTCTGCTGCATTTGTTTTAGAAGGAGGAAAGCCTACTATTATTCCTAGTGCAGAAGGGACTAGTATTGGGGGAAAATCGTTTCCTTCTTATGTTGCATTTACAAAAGAGGGAGAGCTTTTAGTTGGTGAACCTGCTAGAAGACAGGCGGTAGTTAACCCAGAAGGTACGATTATTGCAGCAAAAAGAAAAATGGGTGAAGATTTTAAGTTTAAAGTTTATGGAAAGGAATATACACCTCAGCAGATATCTGCTTTTATATTACAGAAAATTAAAAAAGATGCGGAAGCTTTTTTAGGTGATAAAGTGGAAAAAGCAGTTGTAACGGTTCCAGCATATTTTAATGATAATCAAAGGCAAGCTACAAAAGATGCCGGGAAAATTGCAGGGCTGGATATCGTTAGAATAATAAATGAGCCTACAGCTGCAGCATTAGCTTATGGATTGGATAAATCAGATAAAGAAAAAAGGATCTTGGTTTTTGATTTAGGTGGTGGAACATTGGATGTCACTATTATGGAAATGGCGAGTGGAGTTTTTGAGGTAAAGTCAACTAGTGGTGATACGAAGCTAGGTGGCACTGATATGGATAAGGTTATAATTGATTACATTGCTGAAGAATTTAAAAAAGAATCTGGGATAGATTTGAGAAATGATTCTATGGCGATGCAAAGATTAAGAGAAGCTGCAGAAAAGGCAAAAATAGAACTTTCTACTACTTTGGAAACTGATATAAATTTACCTTTTATATCTGCAGATCAGACTGGACCAAAGCATCTTAATATGAAATTTCGTAGAGCAAAATTGGATGAGCTTGTTACTCCTATTATAATGAGGTGTAAGGCTCCTATTATGCAGGCTTTGGAAGATGCAAAGTTAAGACCTAGTGAAATTGATAATATTATTATGGTAGGTGGACCTACTAGAATGCCTATAGTTCAAAAAAAAGTAGAAGAATTTGTTGGAAGGCCTATAGAAAGAGGAGTTGATCCTATGGAATGTGTGGCTATGGGTGCATCTATACAGGCTGGAGTTTTGACTGGAGAGGTGAAGGATGTTTTACTTTTAGATGTTACACCTTTATCACTAGGTTTAGAGACTTTGGGCGGAGTATTTACTAAGTTAATTGAAAGAAATACAACGGTTCCTACTAAGAAAAGCCAAGTATTTTCTACGGCTGCAGACAACCAGAATGCTGTAAGCATAAGGGTTTTACAAGGTGAAAGAGCTATGGCAAATGATAATACAGAATTAGGTCGATTTGATTTGATAGGAATTCCACCAGCACCTCGTGGAGTGCCACAGATTGAGGTTACATTTGATATAGATGCTAATGGTATAATTCATGTTTCAGCAAAAGATTTAGGGACAGGGAAAGAGCAAAGCATTAAAATTACAGCATCTACTAAACTTAGCGAAGAAGAGATTGATAAAATGGTGAAAAATGCTGAAAAATTTGCAGAAGAAGATAAAAAGAAAAAGGAAGGAATAGAAGTTAGAAATATGGCCGACTCTTTGGTTTATCAGACGGAAAAATCTTTATCTGAAAATGGAGATAAAGTGACCCCAGATGAAAAATCCAATATTGAAAAAGCTTTAAATGATTTAAAAGAATCTTTAAAAGGCGATAATAATGATGATATAAAAGCAAAAACCGATGCACTTCAGAAGGCTAGTTATAAATTAGCAGAAGCTATTTATAAGGAGGCTCAAAGTAAAGCAGCTTCTTCACAAAATAATCAAGAGTCCGGTAATCAAGCTACTTCAGATGATGCTAAAAAGAAAAATGATGATAATGTGGTGGATGCAGATTTTAAAGAGACTAAATAATTTTTTTAAGCTAAGAATTTTTTTATTTTCAATTTTCAATTTTCAAAAGCTCCTTTATTGAAAAATAGGGGAGCTTTTTCTTTTTTATTAAACAAATTTTTTATATAATTTTATACTTTATATCATTTTAGGAGAGATGTTTTGGAAAATAATAAATATTTCATAGGGATAGATATTGGAGGAACGAAAATAACGATTGCTTTGATTGGTGAAAAAGGGGAGATAATTTATAAAGAAAATTTACAAACAAGAGAAAATTTAGATAAAAATATAGCCTCAGAAAATATAATTAATACTTGTAAAAAAATAAAAAATAATTTTTCTAGTAAAAATATTTTAGGTATAGGGATAGGAGCTTGTGGAATTGTATTGTATGAAAAAGGAAATATAAAATTTTCGCCTAATATTGGGTGGGAAAATTTTGAGATTGTTAAAAATCTAGAAATGGCATTAGGATTAAAAGTTATTTTAGACAATGATGCTAATGCTGCTGCTTGGGGAGAGTTCTTTTTAAATTATAGAGAAACTTTTAGAAATGTGATTTGTATAACCTTGGGAACTGGGGTAGGTGGCGGAATTATTTTAAACAAAAAATTATACCGTGGGTCTAGCGGAACGGCTGGGGAAATAGGACATATAACATATATTCATAATGGGAAAAAATGTTCTTGTGGAAATAATGGATGTATAGAAAGATATATAGGAACGAAAGGTATTATAGAATTTGCCGAGGAAATGCTTGTAAAAATTAAAAACAAAGAAAATCCTAGTTATGAAAAATTTTCAGATTCTATGCTTTTTGATATTCAAAAAAAAGAAAAAATTTTAATGCCAAAATTTATCCAAGAGGCAGGATTTAAAGGTGATAAATTAGCATTATTTATTTGGGAAGAATTTGGAAAAATATTGGGTATTTTGATTGCTTCTATGATAAATATTTTTAATCCGGATGCTATTCATATAACAGGTGGGATTAGTCATGCGGAAAAATTATTTATTGAAAGTTTAAAAAAAGAAGTAGAAAAAAGAGCCTTTTCTGTTCCTAGAGAAACTGCAAAAATAATTTTTTCAGAAGAACGTCAGGATATGGGAGTAATAGGAGCTGGACTTTTATTGATGGAGAATTAAAATGAAAAAATTGTTAATAGCGACTGGTAATAATGATAAATTATTGGAAATAAAAAATTATTTTAATGATTTTCTTACGAAATATAAAATTTCTCTTTTTAGTCAAAAAGATTTTCCAGGTATAAATGTGATAGAAGATGGAAAAACTATTGAAGAAAATGCTTTGAAAAAAGCTAAAGAGTTTCAACTTTATTCTAAAATTCCGTCTTTAGCTGATGATACAGGGCTTTTTGTTGAGGCATTAAATGGAGAGCCAGGAGTATATTCTGCCAGATATTCTGGAGAAAATGCAACTTACTTAGATAATATAAACAAACTTTTATTTAATATGAAAGGGGAAAAAAATAGAAAAGCAAAATTTATTACAGTTTTGATATTTTATGATGGCAAAAATATTATAAAATCCGTAGGTGAATGTGACGGAATTATTTTAGAAATTATGTCTGGAAGTTTAGGATTTGGCTATGATCCAATATTTTTTGTTCCAGAAATAAAAAAAACTTTTTCTGAAATGACTTTAGAAGAAAAAAATTCTATAAGCCATAGAGGAAAAGCACTTTTTGATATGAAAAAGAAAATTATAAAGTTTTATGAAAATTATCAATAAATATATAATCAAAGAATTTATTCCTCAATTTTTTTTAGGTTTTTTAGTTTTTAGTTTTATTTTGTTGATGGAAAAAATTTTTGATTTAATGGAAATTTTGATAAATAACAAATCTTCATTTTTAGATGTGGTGAAAATTTTTATTTATATATTTCCGTCTCTTTTTAGTTTTACTTTCCCTATGGCATTTTTGATTGGCACACTTTTGACTTTGGGTCAATTTCAAGATAATAATGAAATTCTGGCAATGAAGGCTGGTGGAATTTCTCAGAGTAAAATAATAAGCCCTTTGATTATTTTATCTATATTATTGTCAATTTTTATGATATATTTTAATCAAAATATTGTTCCACATTGTCAAACAAAAATTACAGAAATTTTTTATAATATGGCAAATAAAACACCTACTTTTGATTTTAAAGAAAAGACTTTTTTTTCTATAAAGGATCATAAATTTTTTATAGAAAAAATAGATAAAAAAACGAATAAAATGGAAAATATATTGATTTATAGAATGGAAAAAACTTCTATTTATCCTATTACAATAACTGCAAAAAGTGGAGAAATTTTTGTAAAAAACAATATAATAAATCTTAAACTTTTTAATGGCAAAATTCAGCAAAAAGATGACCAAAATTTATCAAAATTTAGCATTTTAGATTTTAAAGAATATTTAATAACCTTTAATATGAATGAAATGAAAAGTAAAAATTATTCTAGAAATAGTGCTAGTTTAAAAGGTTATGAAATAAAAGAACAAGTAAAAAATCTTAAAGAAAGAGGAATTAGTGTAATTTTTTTATTAATTCAATATTATGAAAGAGTATGCCTTGGGATTGCTTGTTTTATTTTTGCACTTTTGGGTGGAAGTTTAACGATTTCTAGAACTAAACACACTAAATCTATTGCATTTGGGATGAGCTTAATAGTTTTAATGGTGTATTATGTATTTTTGACTATTGGAATAAATCTTGCAGAAAAGCAAGTTTTTCCAATATATTTAGCTGTAAATTTACCTAATATTTGTATGGGAATATTTGGAATATTTTTATTTTTTAGGGTAAATAGGAGATAATTGTATGGATTTTAAAATTTATAATCCTTCTGGTGATCAAAAAATAAAAATTCTTTATAAAAATGAAATAGAATCTGATATATGTAATATTATTTTTTTCTATAAAATACCTGTTGTTTTAGAAAAAGAAACCTTGGGAATAGGAGAGTTTATTTTGAGGCTTATTCAGAAAGGATCAAAAAAAGAAAACTTTTGTGATGCTAACAAAATATCAATTTTTTTGGAAGAAAATGCAATATTTTTGGAAATGTCTAGAAAAAATGAATTTATAAATATTTCGATGTGTTTTTTGAAAGATAAATTTTATAAAGCTATGGAAATATTTTTTTCTATGATGAATTCTCCCAAATTTGATGAAAAAGAAATAGAAAAAGTAAAACTAGAAATGAAAAATGATTTATTACAAGAAGATGAAGACATTCATATAATTGCCAATAAGGACTTTTTAAAAAATCTTTATGGAGAGCAAAATTCTAAAAGTTTTAATATTCTTGGGACAGAAGATAGTTTAAATAAAATAGATTTCAATATTATACAAAATTTTCACAAAAAATATTTCATTAATGACAAATATTTTACAAAAAATCCTTTAACAATTAGTATAATCGGAAATCTTGATAATATTGACGAAAAATTAAATATTATTTATAAAAAATTTACAGAAAATCTAGAGAATATTGATTATGATGACAAAAATGATAATTTGTTTAATATAAATAATTTTGTAATAGAAAAAGAAACCAAATTTACTCAAGGTTTTATCCAGATGGGATTTATTACATATGATATTTTTGACGAAAATTATAAAAAAATTAAATTTTTAAATAATTATGTGGGCTCTGGAATGAGTTCTCTTTTGTTTGATAAAATTAGAGAAGACTTAGGACTTTGTTATGAAATACATTCTTTTTATTCCAATTATAAAGAAAAAAATTATTGGGCTATTAGTTTAGGCTTAGATAAAAAAAATATAGATTTTGCTACAGAAGAAATAAAAAAAGTTATAAAAAATTTTTGTAAAAAAGGAATTGATAAAAGAACTTTTGATATTTTGAAAGAAAGAGCTTTTGTTTATGAAATTTTTAAAAAAGAACAAAAACAAAATCGATGTTTTAGTTTGGGTTTTAATGAAATTTTAAATTTAGATAATGACTGGTACAATGATTTTTTAAATGATATTTCGTTATCTGAAATTAATAGAAATATTCCTGAAATATTTGATCAAAAATTTTTGGTTTTAAAATTTAAATAAAGGAAATTTTATGAGCGATAAAGTGGTGAAAATAGGCATAATAGGCCTTGGGACAGTTGGAAAAGGTGTTATAAAAATTTTAAATAATATTGAAGACATAATAAAATTGAAAACTGGTGGAAAAATAGAAGTAAAAAAAATAGTTACAAGAAATATTTCCAAGCCTTGGCAGAGTTTTTTCCCTTTTAAATTCGATTCGTCTATTATTTCAAATAATATTGACGATATACTTTTAGATGATGAAATAGATATAGTGGTGGAGCTGATAGGAGGGTATAATCCTGCTAAAGATTATATTATAAAGGCTTTAGAGGGAAAAAAGCATGTTGTGACAGCAAATAAAGCAGCTCTTGCTAAATATTGGAACGAAATAAATAATGCCTCTAGAGTTAATAATTGTCTAATTTATTTTGAGGCAAGTGTTCTGGCAGGAATTCCTGTGATCCAGGGTTTAAATGAAGGACTTTCCAGCAATAAAATAGAAAAAATTTATGGAATTTTAAACGGAACTACTAATTATATTTTGACAAAAATGCTTTTGGAAAAATATTCATTTCAAGATGCTTTATCTTTGGCTCAGGAAAAAGGTTTTGCAGAAGCAGATCCAACATTTGATATTGATGGAATAGATGCAGCACATAAATTGTTAATTTTGGCTTCACTTGCTTATCAAAAAAGTATTGATTTAAAAGATGTTTATATAGAAGGGATAAAGGATATTGATCTTTTTGATATAAAATTTGCAAAAGAAAATTTAGGGCTAGTTTTAAAGTTATTAGCTGTGGCAAAGAAAAAAGAGGACTCGCTGGAATTAAGGGTTTCTCCAGTATTTATTTCAGAAAATCATCTTTTAGCCTCGGTAAATAACGAATATAATGCAGCTTTTATCATTGGAGATGCGGCAGGAGATGTAATGTTTTATGGCAAGGGGGCCGGAGAATTGCCAGCTGCAAGTGGTGTGGTTAGCGATATTTTATATGTTGCAAAAAATATTAATAATGGCATAGCAAATAAAACTAATTTTGTTAGTCTAAATGAAACAAAAATAAATATTTTAAATATAAACGAAATAGAAACGAGATATTATATTAGGCTAGAAGTTTTAGATTCTGTTGGAGCATTGTCCAGTATAACCAGTGTTATGGGAAAGTATAATATTTCTATTGCTTCTTTTTATCAACATAATTATAATTCTAATTCTAAAGAATCTATTCCAGTTATAATTACTACTCATATTTCAAAGGAAAAAGATGTAAAAAATGCAATAAAAGAAATTAAAGATTTAAAATTTGTCTTAAATAAAATAATTGTAATAAGGATAGAAGAAAATTTATAACAATAAAAATATTTAGGAGAAAATATGAAAAAAATTGTTTTAGAATTTATAAGTTTTTTATTAATGTTTACTTTTTTATTTTCTCAAGAACAGTTTATGCAACAAGTTCAAGATTCTTGGGATAAAACTTTTCCTAAAAATCAAAATACTTTAGTTAAAAAAGTTTCATTTAAAAATAGATTTGGAATAAAATTAATTGGAGATTTATATTTTCCTAAAAATTTTAAAGAAGATAAAAAATATATTGGGATAGCTATTTCAGGACCATATGGAGCAGTAAAAGAACAAGCATCAGGGTTATATGCCCAGGAGTTTGCTTCTAGGGGGTTTATAGCCTTAGCTTTTGATCCATCTTTTACTGGTGAAAGTGATGGAGAGCCTAGAGCAGTTTCATCTCCAGATATAAATGCGGAAGATTTTATGGCCTCCGTCGATTTTTTATCAAATTATAAAAATGTAGATTCAGAAAAAATAGCAGTTATCGGAATCTGTGGATTTGGAGGATATGCTATTTATGCTAGTATATCAGATCCTAGAATAAAAGTAACAATCGCTTCTACTATGTATGATATGCCTAGAGTTTTGGCTAATGGATATGATGATATTATGACAGAAGAAGCTAGATATAAAAAGAAAGAAGAATTAAGCAAACAAAGAACCAAAGATTTCTTAAACGATGACTATGAAACGGAGCCGGGATTACCTGGATTTTTGAGAGGAGATGAACCAGAGTTCGTAAAAGATTATTATATGTATTATAAATTAAAACGGGGTTATCATAAGCGATCCATAAATTCTAATGGTGGTTGGACTAAGGCAAATCCTATAAATGTTATGAGTGCTAGTCTTTTTAATAATGCAAGAGATATTAAAAATGCAGTACTTTTAGTACACGGAGAAAAAGCTCACTCAAGATATTTTTCTGAATATGTTTTTGGGAAATTGAGAGGTGAAAATAAAGAACTTTTTATAGTAAAAGATGCCAGTCATGTAGATTTGTATGATAATATGAAAAAAATCCCTTTTGATAAAATAGAAAAATTTATAAAAAAATATATGAATAGATGAGAAGTTTAATATAATTATTTTTAAAAATATTAAAATTATTTTTTATATTTAATTTATAACTTTTTTAAAGTTTAGAAAAATTTAATATTAAGATGTTCGCGGTTATAATTATTTGTTTAGTTATTTTATATCCTGATTTTTTTAGGGGATTAATAGGATTTTTTGTTAAATCATTTCTGTTTTTTATTATTGCTTTTCTATTATTTTATTGTGTGGATTATTTTATTTTTTGAAATAAATATTCAAATTTTTTAAATTAGTGGATTTTTTCCCTAAAGCATACGGATAAATTTCAAAGCCTTCCCAAGAATAAGAAAGGCTTTGAAATTTAATTAAATTATTTTAAATTTCGGTTAATTTTTTTAAATAATCGTATTTTTCTTTAGCTAATTTTCCTGCCTTTTCTATCAATTTTTCTGATTCTTTTGGATTCATTTTTTGAAGAATTTTATATCTATTTTCGCCGTATACATAATCTTTTATGTCTATAGTTGGAGCTTTGCTGTCTAGCTGCAAAGGATTTTTCCCATCATTTGCTAAAGCTGGATTATATCTAAATAGTTGCCAATGCCCGGATAAAACAGCCTTTTTTTGTTCTTCAAGTCCATTTGACATATTTATTCCATGAGCCACACAATGTGCATATGCGATAATTAAAGCTGGACCATTATAATTTTCTGCTTCATTCATAGCTTTTATAAGTTGATTAGGATCGGCTCCTATTGATACTTTTGCCGTATAAATATATCCATATGACATAGCTATCATAGCCAAGTCTTTTTTTCTCATTTTTTTACCGGATGCAGCAAATTTTGCAACGGCTCCCATAGGTGTGGATTTGCTAGCCTGACCTCCAGTATTAGAATAAACTTCTGTGTCTAGGACTAAAATTTTTACATTTTCACCGCTCGCTAATACATGATCTAGTCCGCCGTACCCTATATCATAAGCCCAGCCATCGCCACCTATAGCCCAAACAGATTTTTTTACCAAATAATCTAAAAGTGAATATAATTGTTTGATATCAAAAGATTTAAGATCTTTAATAACATTTTTTATTTTTGATACAATGTCCCTAGCATTATCAACATCATCTTGGCTATTTTGTTTAAGATTTTTTATTTGTTCAAATAAATTTTTATTGTCTGATATAATTTTGTGTTCATCGTCAGAAATAATAGATTCTCTATTTAAAATTTTATCAATTAATTCTAAGGCAAAATTTCTGTATTTATCATATGCAACTCTCATCCCAAGAGCAAATTCTGCATTATCTTCAAATAAAGAATTCGACCAGGCTGGACCAAAGCCTTTTTCATTTTTAGTATATGGAGTAGTAGGTAAATTTCCACCATAAATAGAAGAGCATCCAGTAGCATTTGCTATGGTTAATCTATCACCAAAAAGTTGAGTCAAAAGCTTAATATATGCTGTTTCTCCACAACCCGCACATGCCCCAGAAAATTCAAATAATGGAGTAATAAGCTGTGAGCCTTTTACAGAATTTCTGTCAGCAATATTTTTGTCTGTTTCTGGCAAACTTAAAAAGAAATCTAAATTTTTAATTTCTTTTTCTCTTACTTCTTCTTGTTTTACCCATTTTAGAGCTTCTTTTGGTTTTATCAATGGACATGCTGACATGCATAAACCGCATTCTGTGCAATCTTCTGGAAACACCTGGATAGTGCATTTTTTACCTTCCATATTTTTCCCTATGGCATTTTTTGATTTAAAATCTTTTGGAGCATTGGAAAGCTCTTTTTCATCATAGATTTTCATTCTGATAGCTCCATGTGAACAAACCAAAGAACATCTTCCGCATTGAATACAGTCCTCGGGATTCCAAGAAGGAATGTTTGATGCAATATTTCTTTTTTCATATTTAGTGGTGCCACTAGGCCAAGTTCCATCAACCGGCATTTCTGAAGTTTTTACATTAGTTCCTTCTTTTTTTAAAAGTTTTGCAGTTAAATTTTTTACAAAACTTGGAGCATTTTCTGGAACAGCTTCTATTTTTTCTATTTCCCCAGAAATAGTTTTGTCTTTTAAATCTACATTCTCTATTGCCAAAACCGCTTTA
>ONXP01000029.1 GCA_900321865.1 uncultured Elusimicrobia bacterium | reverse complement strand
TTCTTATGATGAAGTGCTTGGGAATGTAAATTTGACTGATGAAGCTAAAGTTTTTGTTTATGATCTTTTTTATTTTATAAAAGAGTATTTGTTTGATTATGATTTAAAAATTAAGACAGTCTTTTTTATACATCAAATGTATGATTTTGATTCTGCTTATGAGTTTTTTCAAAAAAAAGTTTATAAAAATTTTAGTTCTAGGTTAAAACATTATACGAATGTTACTTTTTATTTGTTGTTAATTCCGAAAAATGTTGAAGATTTGTCTTTGATGTTTTTTGATAAGAAACAAGAAGAATCTGTTATCATAGACAAATTGTTTTTAAAAAATGTGGATTTTGAATTAAGGAAGTTGAATAATAATAAATTTATTAAATTAGAAGAAAAAAATGAAAAGTTTTCGAAAAATAGTCATAGTTTGCCAAGAAAATATATTTATTTAGATGGGAATGATGGAGTTGTTGCTTTCTATCCAACTGGTTGGATAGGAGATTTTATGGATGTTAATGTAAATTTTAATTATAAAGATTTTGGAAAAAGTTGTATTCATATATATTATAAGCCTAGTAATAGTGGTTTTAAAGGATGGTTTTCTTTAGTTTGGCAATATCCACCTAATAATTGGGGAGATAAACAAGAAAAAGGAGTGGATTTAACAGGGTATAAAAAATTAGTTTTTTATGCAAGAGGGGAAAAAGGAGGAGAGGTTATTTCTGAAATGAAAGTTGGTGGTATTGATAATATTGGAGGAGATACAGATTTAGCTTGGATTGGACATATAAAATTAACTCCTGTTTGGACTAAGTATGAAATAAATTTAAAAGGGAAAAATCTTTCTAATATTATTAGTGGTTTAGTTCTTGTATTAACGAAACAAAATTGTATCAACGGAGTTAATGTGTATTTGTCTGATATATATTATGAATAGATAAAAAAGAGGGTTTGTTATAATGGTATTTAGCTCTAGTAAAAAATTTTTTATTTTATTTTTTGTTCTTTGTTTTTTATTCTTTTTATTGTTTTCTTGTGAGAAAAAAGATGAAGTTGAAAATAATTCTTCTGATATCTATATAGATATTGTTCTTCCATCTTCTAAATTTTATTCTGTTTACTTGCCAGGAGAAAAAATTCAATTTAAAGCTTCTATAAAATCTCTAAAAAATATTGTAATAGATGATCCATGCATTGTTTGGGAATCAAGTGTGGGTAATATATCAGAGAATGGAGAATATATTACTCCTAATGAACCTTGCACTGTAAGTATTACAGCTAGATTTAATGATATTTTTACCACTGTTAATATAAAAATTGAAAAAGAAGAAAATATTCTTAATGATTCTAATTTTTATTTTTTAAAAGACTCTGTATTACAGTATCCATCTTCTTTAAATGTAAATGATTCTAGTCGTTTTTGGCATTTTGGAAATTCTGTTGAAATGGAAGCTAAACAAAGAGCAACATTTGTTGATGGTGGTGGAAACATAAGATATAAACATACAGATGGTACGACACGTACTGGTTATATTAGTAATGTTTCTAGAAGATATGAATATTTTACTGAATTTTTTGGAACTACTGAAAATCCTGTAAATTTTCAAAGTATAAAAGATATTGCTTCTTTTGAAGGATTAGAATGTTTTCAAATGAAAGTTCCTAGGTTTAACATTATTGATGAGGATCATTATTTTAATTGGGCATGGATAAGTTTAATGTTTTCTATAACATCATGGGAAGGGAAAAAGGATCTTCTTTTAGCTAATAATGCTTTTTTACTCGATAATTACAATAAGCTTCATTTTTCATATAAAGTTGAAGAAAAATTTCTTCATCAAGTTTTTCGACAAGGTGAAAGAACAGATGAAATTCAAGAAAATATGCTATTGCAAGTTGAGATGAAGGCTCGTTTCTTTTCTGTTTCTGGATATAGAACAAAAAAAATTTTTTCTTTTAGGTTCCCTTTAAATAATATTCCTGATGGAGAATGGGTAGAGAAAACGGTTGAATTTACAAAACCTAATGTTAACGACGGAGAAATGGTTGTTTTTGATGTTTTAGCTTTTACTTTATTGACTAGTGCAGGAACTTTTAATGCAGGAACTTTATATCTTGATGATATTTATTTAGCTAAAGATGAAACAAAGACGATATAAAAGAGATGATCTGTTTTTGCCAGTTTCTATAGAGGTTCTAGATAAAAATCGGAAACTCGTTTGGAATACTATTTTTCATGGATTTACTTTTGATTTTAATAAGTATGGAATTTGTTTAAAAATTAGAAATTTTGATTCCAATTTAATCAGTTCAATTAACTTGGAAGATAAATATATATTTAAATTAATCATTGATATTCCGAATTATGATTATAGTGTTGAAGCTTTTGTTGAGCCTATTTGGTGCACGGAAGAGGTAAAATTTGGAAGTGTTATATCTAGGTTAGGGGCATCGTTCGTTGATATAGATAAAAAAGATATTTTTGTTTTAAATAAGTATATAAAAAAGATAAAAACATTTCAAATATCTGTTTTTTTGTCTATTTTGTCTTTTTGTATTCTTTTTTTAATGTTTTATTTTGAAAATTATCGAAATACTTTATATTCAAAGTATTTTTTTAGGAAATTTAACATTATAAAAGCAGAAAATATTACATTAAATAATAATTACCAAGATCTTAATAAAAAATATTTAGCCCTTCTTTTGGAATTAGAAAAAGCTAAAAAGCACATCTTAAAATTGCAAGAAGATTTAAAAATTAAATTTGATATAACTATAGAAAAAGAAGTTAAAAAGTTAAATATTAAAAAAGAAAAAATAGAAAAACAGATAAAAAAAATAGAGCATAAGGTAGAATTTGTTAAGAAAAAACAAAGTGATAATCTTGATGTTTTATTTTCTCTGTCAAAAAGAGAAACTGATATCCTTTATAATTGGTTAAAAAAAGCTCAGGTTACTAAGACTGGATTAGTAGGGAGTTATGAAGGAAGCAGAGAATTAAATGGAATGGCTTTTACATATGATGAAGCTTTGTGTGTTGACGTTTTTGTCAAAAAGAATGATTTGGTTAGAGCAAAAAATATATTAGATTTTTTTATAAATAAAGCCTTAAAATTAGAAACAGGATATATGTTTTTTAATGCATATAGTAAAAATTCTGGTAATGTCTTAGAGTGGATTTCTCATATAGGTCCTAATGTTTGGCTTGGTATGTCTATTTTGCATTATGTTGAAAAAACAAAAGATATGGCTTATTTAGATTTTGCTAAAAAAATAGCTGATTATGTTATAGATTTTCAGGATAATGATGGTGGAATAAGAGGTGGAGAGAAGTTTAGTTGGTATTCTACTGAGCATAATTTAGATTCATATGCTTTTTTTAGGATGCTTTATAAAATGACAAAAGAAAATAAATATAAATACTCTGCTGATCTTGTATTAAGATGGCTAGTTGAAGATGTATATATAAAATCTGAAAATAGATTTATGAGAGGGAAAAACGATAGAGTAGTTGCAACAGACACTGTTTCTTTTGGAATTCCTGCGATAGGGCCTAAGGTCTTATATGAAAAAGGAATAGATCCAGAAAAATTAATAGAATATATTGAAGATAAGACGAAGAATATTACTGTATTTAAAAATGATAAAAATGAGATATTAAATATAGAGGGTTTTGATTATACTGATTACAAAGCACTTAATAGAGAACCGGTAGTTTCTAGTGAGTGGACAGCTCAAATGGTGACTACATATAAGGTTATGGCTGATTATTTTAAAAATAGAGATGAAAAAAAATACAAATATTATATGGAAAAGGTTTCTTTTTATTTGGATGAATTATCAAAGATTATTATAAGATCAGAAGGGGAAAGTGATATTTGTGGACTTCCGTATGCTACTAGATCAATGGTTGATACAGGACATGGATGGTTTACTCCTAATACTGATAATGTAATTTCTATTGCAGGAACAGCCTATAATTTATTAGCTAGATTGTTTGTGAATCCTTTTATGTTAGATTCTGAAAAAGATGATTATTTTGGGGAATAGTTTGGGAGAAAAAAAATTAGAAAAGAAAGTTTTATTATTTTTAGGGATTATTTATAGTGCTGGATTTAGTAAGTTTTCTGATTTGAGTTCAAAATTGCAAAATAATTTTGGAGAATTTTATTTAGTTACAGATGAAATAGAGTTTAGTTTTACAGATTATTATTCAAGTGAAATGGGTTTATTATTGAAAAAAAAATTTATTTTGTTTAAAGAACCAGTTTTAGAATCAAAATTGTCTAGTATAAAAAATATTACGAATGATATAGAAAGAGAGTTTTCTTATTTTAAAAAAAGAGTTATAAATTTAGATCCTGGAATTTTAGATTTTGCTAAGGTTATATTGGCTTCTACTAAGGATTTTTCTCATAGAATATATATTGGTGATGGAATTTTTGCAGAAATTACATTAATGTTTAATCATATTAAAAATAAAAACAATTTAAAAGATAATTTTAGATTTCTTCCTTGGACTTATCCAGATTTTAAGACTGAAAAATATTTAGATTTTTTTTTAAATGCAAGACTTTATTATAAAGAAATAATTAAGAAAGAAAATGATAAAAAGTGAATTTAAAACAATCAAGTTAAAAGATATCAATATAGAAAATAAAAAATTTTTATTTTCTTATCCAATAAAAGATGATTTTTTGAAAAATTCAATCAATAATTTAGGGATCATTTCTCCTTTAATAGTAGAACAAAAAAGTGAAAAATATAATATTATTTCTGGATTTAAAAGGTTTCTATTATCTAATAATTTTATAACCGACTTTCCTTGTTTAGTTTTAGACAATGATATTTCTGATTTTGAAAAATTTAAAATTTCTATAGAAAATAATACTTTTTTTGGTAAAAGAAATTTAAATGAAATAGAAAAGTCTAATATAATATACAATTTATGTAATTTTTTTCATTTTAATGAATTAGAAACTAGAAAAATTTGTAAAATGGCGGGGATCGTCATATCAAAATTTAATATAGATAGGAATTTAATTCTTTATTCTTTTTCAGATGATATAAAAAATAGAATTTTTAACAAGACTTTAGCTCTTGACTCTGCTCTTGATATTCGATTTTTTAGTGAAGATTTAAAGACAGATATTTTTGGTATAGTAGATAAATTAAGTTTGAATTATAATTTGTCGAAAGAGTTTATAAAATCTTTAAAAAACATATATGATGATTACGATGATAGTTTGGTCTTTAAAAAAGATATAATTTTGAAGATTTTATCAATTTTATCTATAGATGACTTTAACAACGAAAAAAAAATAGAAAATATTAGAAATTTTTTATTTGAGAAAATCCACCCAGATATTTATCAAAAAGAAAAAGAATTTTTAGTTTTAAAAAAGAAAATTGAAGAGGAAAATGTTAAATTATTTCACACAGATTATTTTGAAAATGCTAATTTTTCTTTAAATATTACTTTTAAAGAAAATGATTTGTCTAGCTTAAAAAATATTTTGAATTCTATTATAAATAAAATATCTAACTAAGAGGAAAAAAATGGACAATTTATTAAAAGAATTATTAGATATTAACGGAATTTCTGGTTATGAAGGAAAAGTTGCTGGTATTATGTCTAGGGAATTGAAAAAGTTTGCTGATGATGTTTTTATAGATAATTTTGGGAATGTTATTGCAAAAAAGGGAAATGGAAAGACTAAAGTTATGTTAGCATCTCATATGGATGAAATAGGGTTAGTTGTTAGATATATTTCGAAAGATGGATTTGTATATTTTGTTAAAGTTGGTGGAATAGATGATAGAATCTTGGTTGGTGAAAGAGTAAAAATACATGGTAAAAATGGAGAAATTTTTGGAATAATAGGAACTAAAGCTCCTCATCTGCAAAAAACAGAAGAAAGAAATAAAATTATAAAATATGAAGAGATGTTTATAGATATTGGAGCATCTTCTAGAGAAGAAGCAGAAAAATTTGTAAATATTGGAGATGAAATAACTTTTTGTTCCACTTCTGGGGAATTTGTGTGTAATAAAAATTTGATATATGGAAAAGCTATAGATGATAGAATAGGTTGTTATGCACTTTTGAAAGTTATGGAACAGGTTAATGTTCCAGAAGATATGGAATTATATGCAGTAGGAACATGTCAGGAGGAAGTTGGTTTAAAAGGGGCTAGAGTTTCATCTTTTGGGATAGAACCTGAATTTGCTATAGCTATAGATACAACGGTAGCTGGAGATACTCCTATGATTAGCGAATTAGAGAGTAATTTAAAAATAGGGAATGGAACAGTTGTAACATTTTTAGAAGCATCTGGTAGAGGTTTAATTGTTCCTAAAAGTATTAGAAATAATATAATTGAAATAGCTAAAAAAAATAGTATAAAATATCAGGTTTCTATTTTTGATGGTGGAATGACCGATGGCGCTATAATTTATATGAATAAAAGTGGGATTATTACATCTACTATGAGTATTGCGACTAGATATATTCATTCTGCAATTAGTGTTTGTGATATTAGAGATGTTGATAGTACTATTGATTTAGTGAAATTAACTGTTGAAAATTATAAAGATGTTATAAAGAGGTAGTTTTATATAAAAGAATGTTAGATAATGCTATTTTTGTTAAAACTAATATTTTAAAATTATCTAAACCTTTTAACTTAGAAAGTGGCATTACTTTAGAAAATGTGGAAATAGCATATGAAACATACGGCAAGCTTAATAAAAATAAAACGAATGCTATTTTGGTTTGTCATGCTTTTACAGGGGATGCACATGTTGCAGGTTTTAAAGAAGGAACAAAAAAAGCTGGCTGGTGGGATAAGTTAGTTGGCTCTGGTAAGGGGATTGACACCGATAAATTTTTTGTTATCTGTTCTAATGTTTTGGGAGGTTGCCAAGGAACTACAGGGCCTAAAAGTATAGATCCCAAAACAGGAAAACCTTATGCTATGAATTTTCCTTTTATAACTATAAAAGATATGGTTTCTTTGCAAAAAGAGTTGGTGAGTTTTTTTGAGATAAAAAAACTAGTTAGTGTGATAGGTGGATCTATGGGTGGAATGCAAGTTCTAGAATGGGTAAATACCTATTCTGATATGCTAATGAGTGCAATTCCAATATCCACTACGATGAAGCATTCTCCTCAACAAATAGCATTTAATGAAGTGTCTAGAAGATCTATTATGTTGGATCCTTCTTGGAATAATGGAGATTATTACGAAAAAGCTAGTCCAGAGTTAGGTCTAAGTATTGCAAGAATGATAGGGCACATTACATATATGAGTGATATTTCTATGGAAAAAAAATTTTCTCGAAGAACAAAAACTTATAATAAATCTTTTGACGTAAATTTTGAAGTTGAAAATTATTTAAAATATCAAGGTGACAATTTTGTAAAAAGGTTTGATGCAAATTCTTACATTTATATAACGAAGGCAATGGATTATTTTGATGTTTCTGAGGAAATTTTTAAAAACCATATAAACAATCTAAAATTTTTGGTTATAAATTTTGAATCAGATTGGCTCTATCCAAAGTATCAATCTCTTGATATTATAAAATTATTGAGACTTAAGCATATTCCTTGTACTTATTGTGAAATACATTCTACCTATGGGCATGATGCATTTTTAATAGATATAGAGGAAGAAGCAAGACTTATTAAACCTTTTTTAGAATCAATAAAAATTTAGAGGGAAATTTTGAGAGAAACAGAATTTGATTATAATTTGATTTCAAACTGGATACCTGAGAAAACATCTGTTTTAGACTTAGGATGTGGAAAAGGATATTTGATGGATTTTTTAAAGCACAAAAAGAATGTTTTTGTCCATGGAATAGAAATTTCTGAATCTTGTATATATAAATGTGTAGAAAAAGGTTTAAGTGTTTTTCATGGAGATATAGAGGATGGAATTTTAGATTTTACAGATAAAAGTTTTGATTTTGTTATTCTTTATCAAAGTTTGCAACAAATTAAAAATTTGTCGTTTGTTTTATCTGAAGCCCTAAGAGTGGGGAAAAAAGTCATAATTTGTTTTCCGAATTTTGCATATATTAATGCTAGAATTTGTTTGTTTTTTTTAGGAATAGCACCTGTTACAAAGCATTTACCTTATAGATGGGACAATACTCCCAATTTACATTTTTTTAGCATAAAAGATTTTAATATTTTTTGTAAAAATTCTAAAATAAATATAATAGAATCAAGATTTTTAACAAAAACTAAATTTATAAGGTTTTTTCCTAATGTTTTTGCAGAAAGGGCAATATTTTTAATAAAGAGTTTATAGTGAGATTTTACAAAATTTTTATAACATATAATTTAGAAATTTTTTTAACATTTTTAGTTTTTTTGTTAGATCAATTGACAAAATATTTAATAGAAAAAAATTATGCATTGTATGAAACTAGGGCTGTGATAAAAAACATTTTTAGTTTTACTTTTGTTAAAAATTCTGGTGCAATATTTGGGTTTTTTCATAATAATAATATTTTAATTTTGTGTTTGATAATTTGCATTTCTCTATTATTTTTATTTTTGATTCGGAAGGATTTTTTAAAGATATATTTAGAAAATTATGATAATAAATTTTTTAGAATATTTGTTTGTTTTTTTCTTGGCGGGGCTTTGGGAAATATTGCAGATAGGATTTTTAGAGGATATGTTGTAGATTTTTTTGATTTTCATATTTGGCCTGTTTTTAATGTAGCAGATTCTTTTATATTTTTAGCAATGGTTTATTTTATATTTTTTTCTTTTAGTAATAAAAAGAATTAATAAATTTTTATAAGAAGAAGTTTTGATTATGAAAAAAGGCATTTATATTTTACCTAGTTTGTTTACATTAGGAAATCTTGTTTGTGGTTTTCTTTCTATATTGTTAGCATATAATAAAAATTTTTCGTTTTCTGCTTGGCTTATAATACTAGCTGGAATTTTTGATTTATTAGATGGAAAAGTTGCAAGGCTTACAGATAGTGTCAGTAAATTTGGGGTAGAATTAGATTCTCTTTGTGATATGGTATCTTTTGGGGTTGCTCCGATATTTTTGATATATTCTATAGTTTTGTTTAGATATGGAAAAATTGGCATTATAATATCTGTTTTTTATGTTGTTGCCACGGCACTTCGTTTGGCCAGATTTAATTCTGATACATTTAAAGGAGAAAATTCTCTTGGATATTTTAAAGGGCTTCCTTGTCCTAGTGCAGCATATATTTTATCGTCTTTTGTTTTAATAGATGTTGTAATAGATAATAATATTACAAAAAAAATTATTCCACTTATTATGAAAAAATTTTATATTTTTTCAAATTTGATACCTTTGATTATAATTTTAATATCCTTTGCTATGGTTAGTAATATATCTTATTTTAGTTTAAAGTCTTTAAAAATTGAGAAAGCTAAAACTTTTAAAGCTATTATTTTGTGTTTTATAGGTGGAATTCTTATATATAGATTTCCAGAAAATATGATTTTTATTATATTTTTGTTATATTTTTTGTCAGGGATATTTGATATTTTAAAAAAAATAAAACGAATTTCGATATTGTTAAAATCAAAGGGTAAAGAAGATTAGGAGTGATTTTTTATGGATAGAATTTATATTTTTGATACTACTTTAAGAGACGGGGAGCAGTGTCCGGGAGCTAGCCTAAATTTTTCTGAAAAATTAAAAATTGCAAAAATTTTAGAAACATTAAATGTAGATGTTATAGAAGCAGGCTTTCCAATTTCGTCAGAAGGTGATTTTAAAGCTGTTAACGAAGTATCAAAAAATCTTAAAAATGTCACTGTTGCAGGACTTGCAAGAGCTAAAGAAAAAGATATAGATGTTTGTTATGAAGCACTTTTGCCTGCAAAAAATAAAAGAATTCATGTTTTTATCGCTACATCTGATATTCATTTGAAATATAAATTAAAAATGTCTAGAGAAGAAGTTTTAGAAAGAGCAGTTTTTGCTGTAAAATATGCTAAAAAGTACAATGTCGAAGTTGAATTTTCTGCAGAGGATGCATCTAGAACCGATATTGATTTTCTTTGTAATGTTGTAAAAAATGTTATAGATGCTGGAGCAGATGTAATTAATATTCCAGATACTGTTGGATATTCTTTGCCAGTGGAATTTGGAAATTTAATAAAAATTCTTTGTAATAAAGTTCCGAATATTTCTAAATCTATTTTAAGTGTTCATTGTCATAATGATCTAGGTCTAGGAACTAGTAATACTTTATCTGGGATAATAAATGGTGCAAGGCAGGTGGAATGCACAATAAATGGCATAGGCGAAAGAGCTGGTAATACTGCAATGGAAGAAATAGTTATGATTCTTAAGACTAGACAGAATTTGGGGCTTGATACTGCTATAAATACTAAAGAAATTTATAATGCATCAAAAGTTGTTAGCAATTTAACAGGGATTAATGTCCAGAGAAATAAGGCAATAGTTGGACAAAATGCTTTTTCTCATGAATCAGGAATTCATCAGCATGGAGTTTTATCTAATCCTCTTACATATGAAATTATGACACCAGAATCTATAGGGATTTTTAATAATGAAAATAATATTATTTTAGGAAAACATTCAGGTAGACATGCTTTTGTTAGCAAAATAGAAAGTATGGGATATCATTTTACTCAAGAAAAAATAGATGAGCTTTTTACAAAATTTAAACTTTTGTCAGATAAAAAGAAAAATATTTTTGACGAAGATATCTTTTTTTTAGTAAATGAGTCATTAGAAGAT
>ONXP01000075.1 GCA_900321865.1 uncultured Elusimicrobia bacterium | reverse complement strand
TTTTGCTGATTTTCCTACTTTATCTCTCAAATAATACAACTTTGCTCTTCTTACTCGTCCAACTCTCACTACTTCTACTTTATCAATATTAGGGGAATGTAAACATAAAGTTTTCTCCACTCCAACATTATTAGAAATTTTTCTAATAATAATATTTTCTGTTAATCCTCTACCTTGCCTAGCAATCACATCTCCCTCAAATATTTGAATTCTTTCGTTATTTCCTTCTTTAACTTTTAAAAAAACTTTTAACCTATCTCCAGATTTAAAAAGAGGAATATTGTTTTTTTTATATTTCGCCTCTACCTTTTGAAATATACTATCCATAAAAATCTCCTAATTGTTCTTCAGTAAATCCAATCTTTTCTTTTTAGTATTTAAAATTCTATTTTTCTCTCTCCAAGCTTTGATAGCTTTATGATCTCCACTAAGTAAAACCCCAGGAACCTCATAATTTCTAAAAATTCTAGGCCTAGTATACTGCGGAAAATCCAAAGTTAAATCATTGTAAAAAGAATCTTCTTTATAAGAAAAAGTAGAACCTATAACATTAGGCAAAAACCTAACTATAGATTCTACTATAACCATAGCGGGAACTTCCCCACCACTTAAAACAAAATTTCCGATAGAGACTTCGTCATCAATAAACTCTAGAACTCTCTCATCAAAACCTTCATACCTACCACACAACAATATCAAATCATCAAAATCTTTGGCATAACCGATAGCCATTTTTTGGCTATACATTACCCCTTGTGGTGATAACAAAATTACTCGAACCCGTGAATTTCTATTTTCAGACAATATTTTTTCTTTAAGAAACTCAATAGAGCGAACCAAAGGTTCCACCATCATAAGCATGCCACAACCGCCACCAAATGGCTCGTCATCAACTCTTTTATGTTTACCTACTCCAAAATTTCTCAAATCAAAAACATCTATCTTTAAAACACCTATTTCTATAGCTCTTTTTACAAAACTTATAGAAACAAAATTATCAAAAAAATTCGGGAAAATAGTAACTATATGTATATGCAAGTTAAAAAAATAAAAATTAATCTTCTATTATTTCTAAAGCTATTTTTTTATTGTTTTTAGCTGCAGATGCATTAAGAAGAGTTCTAATAGATTTAATAACATTCCCTTGTTTTCCAATAACTCTACCTATATCTTCCTTAGCGACTTTAAGTTCTAAAATAGTCAATCTTTCGCTAGCAACTTCATTAATACTAATATCATCTGTATTATTTACTAAAGCCTTTACGATACATAATAATAATTCTTTCTGCATTTTTTTCTCCTAAAAATAGAATCTTGTTTTATTTACTCAAATTATATATCAAATTTTTTACAGTCTCTGTAGGAATTGCTCCTTTAGATATCCAATTAGATACCAAATCTAAATTTAATTTAGTATTTGAAGAATTATGAGGATCGTAGAATCCAACTCTTTCTATCTCTTTCCCATTTCTTCTAGATCTATCATCTATAGCGATCACTCTATAAAAAGGTTTCTTTTTAGCCCCTATTCTCTTCAATCTAAGTTTAACAGCCACTTATCTAAATCCTCCCAAAATATGTATATTTTTCATATTTTATAAATTAGTTATGTTTTGTCAAGAATAAATAAAAAATTAATTCTATATTTTTATTTTCATCCCTAAATAAAATTCTCTAGCTTTTATAGGATAATCTAATCTATAAAAATAATGCTCTTTAAAAATATTATTTATAGAGAAAAAAAAGTAAAAATTCTTTATTTGTATACCAGAATTAAAATCTAAAATCTTATGACTTTTTAAATAATAAAAATTATTATAATTATCAGTCCATGTCTGTTTAGATAAATATTTAAATATAAAATCAAAAGTAAAATTTTTGTATCTATTTTTTAGTATATAATTAAATTTATTATATGGAACATAACTTTCTTTAAAAATTAAATCTGTTTCTTTATCTTTATACTTAGAATCAATATACGAATAACTAAATGTATGCCTAAGGTTTAATAAATTTGTTGTTACAAAATCTACATTTATTTCTGTCCCTTTTGTTATAGTTTTTTCGGTTTGTTTAGGATTTTGCCAATCAATCCAGGATATTTTATTGTCTATATCTTGATAAAAATATAAAATTTTTAAAACCATATCACATTTTTTTAACAATAAATATTCTATCCCTACATCACCCCCACTACCTATTTCATAGTCGTATTGCAATTTTTTAGTGTAATAAATTTCAGAAAAAGATAAACTCCTGAATGTCCTTCCAAAATTTAAAAATAAATTTCTATTATATTCGCTAAAACTATAAACTGAACTAAATTTATAAGAAACACCTTGCCCATATTTTTTATTCGTAAAATCATATCTTATTCCTAAACTATTTTCTAAATTTTTATAGTTTAAAAACTTCTGTAAATAAAATGAATTTTTATGTCTGGAATAATTATAAATTGCTTCAAAATTAAATTTTTCTACAGCTTTTTCCCTCTCAAGATTATAACCTATCAAAAGATCTTTAAGAAATTTAATTTTATCTAAAGTATTATATCGAAATTCAAATCCATATCTATCGTTTAAAAAAACATCTTTTTTTATGTCGTCATAATTTTTTTGGTTCTCAAAATTTAAATATGTTCTAAAATACATATCACCAAAAGAATTATTAATGTTATATTTTAATTGCAATATATTATTTTCTGTATCTAATTTTTCTTTAAGTGTAAGATATGTTTCACTACCCCTCGTAGAGCTATCCTTTTTATTGTTTATATATCGAATTTCTAGCGAGTTATTTTTATCAAATTCTTTATTAATTTTAAAAAAAATATTTCCATATAAATAATCAGAATTTTTTAAAAAGCCATCATAATTATTGAAAGTAAAACTATAATTTATATCAAAATCCGAATAATTTAAGCTTCTTGAAAAAATACTTTTTAAATAACCATTATCACCATAAATTAATTTTAAAAATCCTGATTTTTTATCTTTAAAATCATCTTGCTTTCTTTTAGTAATAATATTTATTACTCCACCTATCGAGCCATCACCAAAAATTATTGATGTAGAGCCTGTAAAAATTTCTATTCTTTCAATAATGTCTATATCTATAAAACTAATATCTGCACTGCCTAAACTGACAGAATTAATTCTTTGACCATCTACCAAAATTAATGAATAATTACTAGAAAGCCCTCTAAACCTCAAACTGTGATTTGTTCCTAGGTCTCCTTGCCTGGATGCTAGAAGATTTGCATTTTTATCTAAAAATTCAACTAAATTTATGGAATTTGAATTCTTTATATCGGCAAAAGTATAAACTTTAACTTGATTTTTAAAAGCATAAAAATTATTAAATTCGTCTTCTACAAAAATAGAACTTTCATAAGTTTTGGTAAAAATTAAAAATGATTGAAAACAAAAATATAAAAAGAAAACTATTTTTTTAAAATTTTTAATTCTCAAAATATTGTCTCCAAAAATTCTTAAACTTGCAATAGTATACGAAATATTTTTTGTATATCAAATCAAAAAAAGTATAATAATTTTTTAAACTCATAATTTTTAGGAGTATTTTATGCTAGATATCAAATTTATAAGAGAAAATATTGATTTAGTCAGAAAAAAATTATTATCAAGAAATGAAAAATATGCATTATTACTTGACAATTTGATAAATATAGACCTAAAAAGAAGAGAAAAAATAAAAGATATTGAAAATTTGAAAAACATTCTAAACGATAAATCAAAGGAAATAATGACTCTAAAAAAAGAAAATAAACTTGATGAAATGAATAATTTGCTAGAAAATTTAAAAGAGTTAAAAAACAATATCGACATAAAACAAAAAGATTTAAACGAAGCAGAAAATTCATTTCAAGAAATAATGCTAAGCATTCCAAATATCCCACTAGATGATGTTCCAGAAGGCAAAACTGATAAAGACAATGAAGTAATAAAATTTGTTGGGGAACCAAAAAAGTTTGATTTTGATATTTCAGATCATGTCGATTTAGGAAAAAATTTGGATATTTTAGATTTTGAAGTTGGGGCAAAAATTGCAGGAAAAAGATTTGCCTTTATGAAAGGCTTTGGAGCAAAACTAGAAAGAGCAATTTTTACATTTATGTTAGACACTCATATAGAGAAAGGATACACTGAAGTTTTAACTCCTTTTATGGCAAATAAAGATAGTTTCTACGGAACTGGGCAATTGCCAAAATTCGAGGAAGATTTATTTAAATGTCAGGATAATTTTTATTTAATTCCTACAGCAGAAGTTCCTATCACCAACATTCACAGAAAAGAATTTCTTGATGAAAAAAATTTACCTATAAAATATGTCGGATTTTCTCCTTGTTTTAGAAGAGAATCAGGCTCTTATGGGAAAGATACCAGAGGTTTAATTCGAAATCATCAATTTGATAAAGTAGAACTAGTAAAATTTGTAAAACCTTGCGACGGAGAAAAAGAATTATTAGATCTTTTGGGCGATGCCTGTAAAATTTTAGATTTATTAGAATTACCATACAGAGTAGTAAAATTGTGTACTGGAGACTTGGGCTTTTCTAGTGCAAAAACATATGATATAGAGGTTTGGATGCCTTTTGCAAAAGAATACAGAGAAATTTCATCTTGCTCATTATTTACAGATTTTCAGGCCAGAAGATTATCTGTAAAATATAAATCTTCTGATAAAAAAGAAAGTTCGTTTGTATATACAATAAATGGATCAGGACTCGCTGTTGGCAGAACTTTTGCAGCAATTTTGGAAAATTATCAAGAAAAAGATGGTTCTATAACCATTCCTAAAGTGTTAAGAAAATATATGAATAATTTAGAAAAAATATCTAAATAAAGTAAACGAAATTTATGCTTTGGAAAAAACCGATTATTGATTTCTTATATTTTTTGATAAAATACATAAATCAATTAGGAGAAACTAAACCTTTAGAAATAAAAAAAGGTTTTAGTATTTCTTATTGGGTTAGTACTATCTTTATATATATTTCAATAGTTTTAGCTTTTCTGTTTAAATTTCAACATAATTTTTTATCTTTTATATATGTCAATATAATCAGTATAATAATCTTAAATTTTTCTTTATATTTTCTAAAAAAATACAACCCTGACATCTTAAAACACGATGGAGCAATGTTCTTGATATTCATTATGATATCAACATTTTTATTTTTGATCGTTTTATTTAGAAAAATATTAAACTATAATTTTTTGCTTATTCCTATACCAATCTGCATAATGACTCTAAATATTTTTTTAGGAGCATTGGTATCTGTAATAATTCTATTTATTATGTCTTTTACTTTAGCAATATTTTATGATTATAATTTTTATATTTTAGTTTTAGAATTTATTTTGGGAATATATTTAATATTTTTAACTCAAAATGTCACAACTAGAAAAGACATCACAAAAATTTGGCTAAAAATTATCATTTTTAACGTTTTGTTTATACTAATTGCAAATCACCTTTCTATAATTGATTCCTCTAATATTTTTCATCTTTTAATAGCTAGCATATTAAATGGAATAATTTCTGTAATTATCACACTTGGAATCCTTCCGTATGCAGAAAATATATCAACAATCCCAACTAATATTAAATTATTAGAAATAACTAATTTTTCGCAACCAACTTTAACAAAAATGCTTTTAGAAGCTCCTGGCACCTATAATCACAGCATAGTTGTTGCTAATTTAGCAGAGAATGCAGCAAGGGAAATAGGAGCCGATAGTCTAATTGCTAAGGCTGGAGCCTATTATCACGATATAGGAAAAATTTTAAAGCCTATATATTTTATCGAAAATAAACCTAGCTTTATGTTTAATAAACATGATTCTTTGTCTCCTAATATGAGTGCTTTAATAATTTTTTCGCATATAAAAGACGGAATAAAAATCGCTAAAAATATTAAATTACCAAAAAAAATAATTGACATAATAGAAGAGCATCATGGAACTAGCATTCTAATGTATTTTTATAACAAAGCTATAGAAATGTATGGAAAAGAAAATGTTGATGAAAAATTATATAGATATCCTTATAGAAAACCACAAACTAGAGAATCTGTTATTGTTATGATAGCAGATAGTGTAGAGGCAATTATGCATTCAGAAACTGTTTTTTCTTATATAAACTTTAAAAATATAGTTAACAAAGTAATAAAAACCAAACTAGAAGATGGACAATTTGAAGAAAGCAATATTACATTAAAAGATTTAAAAAAAATAGCAGAAAATATGATAAAAACTTTATCCAGTATATACCATAGCAGGATAAAATATCCTACTGCAGAAAAAACACAATGAAAATAATCTATAAATATATAACCAAAATCTTTTTAAAAAATGTTTTAACCACTATTACTGTGCTTTTAGTTTTATTTATTTTATCTGAAACCATTAGAATAATAAATATAGACAATAAACCCATAGGCTATTTACATTATGGAGTTTTATATATTTTATATCAAATTCCATTTTGGATAACTCAAAGTTTACCTATCTCAAACCTTTTAGGGTTTTTATTTTTTTTTACAAGTATTTCTAATTCCAACGAGCTAACAGCGATAAAAGCTGGAGGAATAAATATAAACAAAATTTTTATTCCTATCATTATTACTTCCATAATTATGAGTTTTTGTGTGCTTTGTTTTAATGAAATGTTTATAGTAAATTTGACCAAAAAAGGGAAAGATTTCCTTTATTACAACATAAAAGGTCGAAGAAGGGACGATCCTGATATTTATAAAAACATAAATCACATAGGAAATAATCAATATAAATACATTGTTAATTCTTATAACCCTTTTACAAAAGAACTTTTTGGAGTAAATATTGATGATTTTTCTAATGATCTTCAGTTAAAAAAACAAATTTATGCTAGAAAAGCTAGTTTTATAAATGACGGAAAATGGAAATTTTATAACGGGTTAATTCGAGATTTTAAAAATGACGAATCTATTTTAAGAGAAGAGCCTTTTAAAGAAAAAATAATTTATCTGGATGAAGAGCCTGAATCCTTTATCACTGATACACATATAAAAATCAATCAATACACGATAAAAGATTTGAAAAAATATATAAAATTTTTAAACCAAAATTCAATAAATACCAATGGCTTATTAACAGAATTGTACAATAAATATTCTTTTCCTTTTGCAAATTTTGTCATTATTTTAATAGGAATAGCTTCTACAATTTTTAATAAAAAAAATAATAAAATGATGAGTTTTGGTATTGGGCTTTTTATGACTTTTATATTCTGGGGAACGATGTCTTTTTTTATAACTTTGGGAAAAACAGAAAAATTAAATCCAATCGTTGCAGCATTTTCCACAAACATAATTTATTCTATTATTAGTTTAATATTGATAAAAAAATTAAAAAGATAAAATTTATTCTTTAAATTTTTTCAAAGCTTTTTTTATAATTTCTTCTAATTTACAGTTTTTATTTTCTTTTAATATTTCTGAAACAATTTTTTTAGATTTAATAGCATTGTAGCCCAATGTTTTTAGAGCTTCCACCGCATCATTTGAAAAATTTGATTGAAAAAATTCTTCATTTCCTTCCTCAATATTTTCAATATTTAGATTTTTAATTTTATTTTTTAACCCAAAAATTAATTTATCAGCTTTTTCTAAAGTAAATCCAAAAATATTTTGCAGAGATTGTGAATCATTTTCAAAAATGTATTTTACAAATTCGTTCGTATTATTCCCGATTCTAGACAAAATATCTAAAGCTCCTTTTGAGCCTATTTTGGCAATAGTTTTTATTATTTGGAAAAGTTCTCTATCTTCTTTATTAATAAAACCATACGTATTGGAGCTTCCATTAAACATAGAAGTATTTTCTACTACATAAATACAAAAAGTTTGTCCAATTTTTTCTTGCAAAAAAGTTATTAAAAATTTTGACAATATTATTTTATAGCCTATACCTAGAACTTCTATTACTATAGTGCTATTTTTTAGATCGACTTCTTTTATTATGCCATTTAAATAATCTATCATAAAAAATCCTTTAAAAATTATGTTTTACATTATATAAAAATATTTAAAAAAAATTTATTATTTATTATAATTTCTAAATCATAAAATTAAAGTTTATAAATTTATAAAGGAGTTTAATATGACTAGACAATTTTATAGAGATAAAACAAGAAAAATTTTATTCGGAGTTTGTTCTGGTCTTGCCAATTTTAGTGGAGCGAATTTAAGTTTAATTAGAATTTTATTTATAATTTTTTCTTTTTTTTCATTAGGAACTACTTTTGTTTTATACATAGTTTTAGCTATCATTACTCCAACATCAGATTTTATCGACGAAGATAATGAAGACGAGGATAATAATGATAAAAATGATAATTTAGATAATCAAAATTAATTTATAGGAGAAGAATATGAATAAAGATTTTACAAATACTGCTATTTTAGAGCAGAAAAATTTTATGTCTAGGGTTTATGGGTTTATGTCTCTTGGTTTATTTTTAACTGCCATCGTATCTTTTATGGTGTCTCATAGTCCTTTTATGATCAATTTTATATTTGGAAATCCTTTTTCTTATTGGATATTATTTATTATAGAGATTGGAATAGTTTCTTATTTTTCAGCCAAAATCAAATCTATAGATATGCCTCTTGCTATCAATTTATTTATTGCATATTCTGTTATAAATGGATTAACTTTATCCTCTATATTCCTAGTATATACAAAATCTAGCATAGCTTCTGCATTTTTTTCAACATCTATAACATTTATCGTTATGAGTCTTTATGGCTTTATTACTAAAAAAGATTTAACTTCTCTTGGATCTTTTATGTCTATGGGACTTTTTGGGATCATTATAGCTACCATTATTAATATTTTTATGAGAAATAGTGTACTTGACTTAATGATTTCAATCATTGGAATTATAGTTTTCACTGGACTTACAGCTTATGATACTCAAAAAATAAAATCTCTTGTTTTTTACAATAATAATACAGAAGAAGACAAAAAAATTGCTCTTTTAGGAGCATTAATTTTATATTTAGATTTTATAAATCTTTTTCTTATGATTTTGAGATTTTTAGGAAATAGAAGACAAAACTAAAAAATGTCTTTACATCTTAGCATTATTTTTATTGTAATAGGAGGGTATTTTCTTTATTTAGCTTATAAAAAAGACGATAAAAAATTTCTTTATACTAAAAATTTATTGTTTAAAAGTCTTTTTATTGTGGATGATTTTATATATAAAGATATTTATTTTCGTTCTTTTAAAAAACAGTCTGAAAATTTTTATTTTCAATTAAAAGTAAACAAAGAAATTCCTAATTTTTTATATGACAACTTAAAAATAAAATATTCTTTATTTTTGTTAATATTTTATGGAAATAAGATAAATTTAGATCTAATAAAAAATAAAAAAATTATAATTTTTATAGAGTATAATAATAAAAAAACTTTACAATTTTGTTTTGACAATAATATTTATTTAATGATTAAAACTATTTTAGAAAATATTGATAAAATAAATTCTAAAAACATTAAAGATATAAAACTTTTTCCTTTAGATGAATTTTATTTTGATAAGAAATGTGAAAGATGCATATCTATAGATTGTAAAAAAATTTAACAATATTTTAATTTTTTTGGGGGATTTTATATGTTAGTTTATATTAATGGCAGTTTTTATGAAAAAGAAGCTGCTAAAATTTCAGTTTTTGATCACGGCTTTTTATATGGAGATGGTGTATTTGAAGGCATCAGAGCATATAATGGCAAAGTTTTTCTTTTAGATGAACACATAGATAGATTTTATGCATCTAGCCAGGTGATAATGTTAGATTTAATTTTAACAAAAAATGAAATAAAAAAAGCAGTTTTAGACACTTTGAGAAAAAATGATTTGAAAGAAGGTTACATAAGACTGGTAGCTTCCAGAGGAGACGGGGATTTAGGGTTAGATCCTATGAATTGTAAAAAAGCTACCATAGTCGTAATAGTTGATAAATTAAATATTTATCCTAAAGATTTTTATGATAAAGGAATGTCTACGATAATTGCATCCACTAGAAAAAATTGTCCTGATTCAATTTCTCCTAGAGTAAAATCTTTAAATTATTTAAACAATATTTTTGCAAAAATCGAAGCAAGACAATCAAATGTAAAAGAAGCTATAATGTTAAACAAAGAAGGTTATGTTTGTGAATGCACAGGCGACAATATTTTTATAGTATCAAATGGCATAATAAAAACCCCTCCGACATATTTAGGAGCATTACAAGGTTGCACGAGAGATTTTGTGATAGGTTTAGCTAAAAAATTAAATTTAGAAATCTCAGAAACTCCTTTTACTCAATATGAATTATACACAGCAGACGAATGCTTTTTAACCGGGACAGCTGCAGAAATAATTCCAGTTATAAAAGTAGATGATAGAGTTATTGGAAATGGGGTTCCAGGGGAAATAACAAAAAAAATAATCGATAATTTTAAAAACCATATTGACGAAAAAGGAACTGAAATATAGATTGAAAACTTTTGTTTTTAAATTTAATTTGCTTAAAGTTTAGAAAGGATTTAAAAGGTTTTATGAGTCAATTTATATTGACAGAGAGTGATTATAGTTTTCAAAATAATGAAATATTTTTGGACAAAAATTATCCTGATTTTCATCATTTGTTAAATGTTTTTAGAATAAAAGAAAATGAAAATATAAAATTTTTGTTAATTTATAAAAAAGATTTTTTGACAAAAACTCTATTTACCAAATGTAAAGAAGTAAAAAAAAATTATTTAAGATTTATTGTAGAAAAAATTGTAGATAATTTTAAACCAAAAACAGAAATAAATTTGTATCAATGTGTGCCTAGTTTTGACAAACTTGACAAAATTGTAGAAAAATCTGTTGAGTTAAATATAAATAATATTTGTTTGGTTTTGTCTAAAAATATTTCTGTTAATAAAAATTTGATCTTACCCAAAATTAAAAGATTAGAAAAAATAATAATTGCTAGCACAAAACAGTCTGACAGTAAATTTATTACAAAAATTAAAAATATTGTAAATATTACAGATTTAAATTTTTTAGATTATAAGAATAATTTTAATATTGTAGCTTATGAAAATTCTATGACTTCTCTTACAAAAAATTTTAGATTAAAACTTAATGATTTTTTAGAAAAAAATAAAAACGATGAAAATTTAAAATTTAATTTGCTTATAGGCCCTGAAGGCGGACTAAATATTGATGAAATAAATTTTTTGAAAAAAAATAATTGGTATGATTTTAAGCTAAACGGAAATATTTTGAGGGTAGAAACTGCAGTTTTAGCTATGATTAGTATTTTAAAATATGAGATTGGTATATAATTTTAGGAGAATTT
>ONXP01000082.1 GCA_900321865.1 uncultured Elusimicrobia bacterium | reverse complement strand
TCCCTGTAATTTTTTTAGCTTTTTTCCTGTGAATACAGACGGTATGAGTGATAATATTATCCATAAAACTTCTGTCATGGGTAATTAAAGCTATTTCACCTTTCCAACTTTTTAAAAATTTTTCAAGCCACCTTATAGCTACAATGTCTAAATAATTATTTGGTTCATCTAAAAGTAAAAGGTTAGGCTCGCCTAATAAAACTTTAGCTAAATTTATTCTAAGCTGATATCCTCCGGAAAAAGTTTTGGGATCTTTTTTTAAATCTTCTTCTGAAAAACCCAGTCCAAATAAAATTTTTTCAGCTTTCCAGGTGTCGTATTTGTTTTCTTCAGATAGTCCCAGACTTGCTTCATCTAAAACATTGTCCATACTAAACGAAATATGTTGCTCCAGGTATCCTATTTTATAATTTTTGGGAATAGTGATTGTTCCTTTATCGGGTTCAATTTCGCCTGTAATCATCTTTAAAATAGTAGATTTCCCTGTTCCATTTCTACCTATAAGGCCTATTTTTTCACCATCGTTTATATTAAAGGAAAGATCTTTAAAAAGTTCTTGACTAGCAAAATTTTTTGAAATATTTTCTATTTTTATCATGAAAAGAAACCCTAAAAAAATATTTTAGTAAAATAATATAAAAATATTTATTTTTTAAAAGAAATTTATTATTCAAAGTCAAAGTAAACAAAAATTTATTTTATAAAAATTTCTAATTGTAATAAAACATTTTAAAATTATAATATATAAATCATTCATATTATAAATTTTGTGGGGGAAAATATGGCAGTTAAAAAAGAAAAAGAAGAAATAAAGGAAAAAGAAAACCCGAAAACTAGAAAAAAGGCATCCCCACAAGATGAGAAAGAGCCTAGGAAAACAGTTTCAAGAAAAAGAGTTTCCAAAAAATCTCAAAGTTCTAAACTAGATTCTTCTAGCAAAATTAAAGAAGAAGAAAAACCTAAAAAAGTTAGAGCGAGAAAACCTAAAAAATTGGAACAAGATAAAGAGCCAAAATCAGAAAAAAAGGCTGTATATAGAAAATCTTCAAAAACTATTAGTTCTGGCACCAAAAATGTTAAGAAAACTACATCTAGCAAAAAAGTTAAAAAAGATGAAGTAAATAAGCCAGAAAAAACTTTAAAACAATCTTTGGAAAAAGAGTCTAAAAAAGAAAAAAATCTAGAAAATCTAGATTTTAATCAAAAAGAAAATAACGAAAAGGTAGATATTATAGATTTATCAATAGATGATAAAGAAGAAGATTTTTATATAAAATCCAAAATTCATGCAAAACTTCAGGAAGAACCTTTAAAAAATAAAAAAGTTGTAGACGAAAATAAAAAGCCAAAATTTATTTATAGTTCTATAAAAAATAGAAAAAAATATAGAGAAGAAAAAAGAACCAAAAGGCTAGAAGAAGAACAAGAAAAAGAAAAATTAGTCTTATCTAGAAAAAATGTTATCACTTTTAATTCTGATTTGAATATAAATTTTTTGTCTGAAAAATTGAATGTTCCTGGGACAGAGTTGATAAAAAAATTGATGTCTATGGGAGTTTTAGCTACTTTAAATCAAAAATTAGATTTTGATGTAGCATCTATTTTAGTCAGTGAATATGGGTATGAATTAATTATAAATGAAGTTTTTGATGCCATCGAAGAAGACAAAATAAAAGAAGAAGATTTAGAATTAAGGCCTCCTGTTATTACTGTTATGGGACATGTTGATCATGGAAAAACATCAATTTTAGATGTTATCAGAAAAACAGATATTGCTTTGCATGAAGCCGGTGGAATTACTCAGCATATAGGTGCTTATCAGGTGAAAACAGAAAATGGAGTTTTGACATTTTTAGATACTCCGGGACATGCTGCCTTTACTGCTATGAGAGCACGAGGTGTAAAGATAACAGATATAGCGATTATCGTCGTGGCTGCAAATGACAGTGTTATGCCACAGACTATAGAGGCTATAAATCATGCCAAAGCTGCATCTATACCTATAATTATTGCGATAAATAAAATAGATCTTCCGGATGCAAATGTAGACAGGGTAATGCAAGATTTGTCGAAATTAGGGCTTACTCCAGAGGCTTGGGGCGGGGATACGATAATGGTTAATGTTTCTGCAAAAACCAAAGAAGGAATACATGAGCTTTTGGAAATCTTACTTCTGCAGGCTGAAATGTTAGAGTTAAAATCTACCAAGAAGGGAAAAGTAAAAGGAACGGTCATAGAAGCAAAACTTGATAAAAAAAAGGGTTCTGTTGCGACTATTTTGGTTCAGAGAGGTACTTTAAGAAAGGGCGATATTTTTATATGTGGGACAGTTTTTGGAAAAGTGAGAGATATGACTGATTATAAAGGCCAAAAAATAGCAGAAGTTTATCCATCTATGCCTGTTGAAATTTTGGGTTTAAATGGAGTTCCTGAAGCGGGAGACGATTTTTTTGTTGTTGAAAATGAAAGAGAAGCTAAAAAAATTATAGAAAATAAAAAAGAGCTTATTAAAAATGAAAAATTATTGTCTAGAAAACTTCTAACTTTAGAGGATATTAATTCAAATATTCAAAACGGCACGGCAAAGGAATTAAATATAATTATAAAAGCGGATGTTTTTGGATCCATTGAAGCACTTAGAGATTCTTTGGAAAGATTAGGAAATGACGATGTAAAATTAGTAGTTGTGCATAGTGGAGTGGGAACTGTTAATGATTCTGATATTATGTTAGCTAGTGCATCAAAGGCTATAATTATTTCATTTAATATTACAACTCCTCAAAATGTAATTTCATCTGCCTTAAAAGAAGGGGTAGAAATAAGAGATTATAAAATTATTTATGAAGTTATAGATGAAATAAAATCTGCGATGGAAGGGATGCTTTCGCCTGTTATAGAATTAGAATTAGTAGGAACGGCAGAAGTAAGACAGGTTATCAATATTCCTAAAATAGGTTTTGTTGCTGGTAGTATGGTGATTGATGGAACGATTTCAAAGAATAATATAGTCAAGGTTTTTAGAAAACATAAAGAAATTTTTAAAGGCAAAATTAGTGCTTTAAAAAGATTTAAAGATAATGTTGAAAAGGTTGAGAAAAATTTTGAATGTGGAATATCTTTGGTTGATTTTTCTGATTACGATATTGGTGATATTATTGAAGCATATGTAGAAAAAAAGATTTTGAGAAAAATATAATTTTTGGGGATTGAAATTGAAGATAATAGAAACAGATATTTTAATCATAGGTACAGGTATAGCTGGAATAAGTTTGGCATTAAAATTAAATGAAAACTTTAATATTGCTATTTTGACCAAGACTAATATTGAGGAATCAAATACATATTATGCTCAAGGTGGAATAGCAGCTTCGTTTGACAAATTTGATTCTTATAAATTTCATGTCAAGGATACTCTTATAGCTGGGGCAGGGCTTTGCGATGAAAAAGTTGTAGAAAAGGTTGCAATTATTGCACCATCATTGATAAAAGATTTGGTTAATTGGGGAGTAAATTTTACAAAATTTGAAAATAATTATGATCTTACTAAAGAAGGCGGACATTCTAAAAGGCGTATTTTTCATAAAGAAGATTATACGGGTCGTGAAATAGAGACTAATTTAGTAAAAAATCTTAAACTAAAAAAAAATGTAGAAATATTTGAAAAGTTTACAGCTATAAATTTAATTTCTGAAAGAGAAAAAGGGCAGTCTGTTTGCATTGGAGCATATGTTTTAAATAATTTAACAGAAGAAATTATTGCTATAAAGGCTAGTTATGTTGTTTTAGCGACTGGAGGGGCTGGAAAAGTATATTTATACACCAGTAATCCTGATATATCGTCTGGAGATGGCATTGCTATGGCATATCGCCTGGGAGCTAATATTAGCAATATGGAATTTATGCAATTTCATCCAACTTGCCTTTATCATAAAGATGCGAAATCTTTTTTAATTACAGAATCATTGAGGGGAGAAGGTGCAAAATTAAAACTGCCAAATGGCGAAGAATTTATGCAAAATTATCACGAACTAAAAGAATTAGCTCCTCGTGATATAGTGGCTAGAGCTATTGATTTTGAGATGAAAAAGTATGGTATAACTAATGTTTTTTTGGATATTAGGCATAAACCTAGCGATTATCTTATAAAAAGATTTCCTAATGTTTATGAGAATTGTTTAAAATTTGGAATTGATATAACTAAAGATATGATCCCTGTTGTTCCTGCATCGCATTATACTTGTGGAGGGATAAAAGTAAATATTGACGGGATGACTAATATAAAAAATTTATTTGCTATAGGTGAAACTTCTTGTACTGGACTTCATGGAGCGAATAGGTTAGCTAGCAATTCTTTATTAGAAGCGATATTTTTTGCAGACAGAGTAGCAAAATTTTTGAATAAGAATTTTGAATATAGAAAAAATTCTTTTATAGAAGATTGGGATTCTAAAAATGTATCTGATACTGATGAGGTTATCTTAATTCATCAAAATTGGGAAGAAATTCGAAAATTTATGTGGAATTATGTAGGAATAGTAAGATCAAATAAAAGATTAATGAGAGCAAAAAGGCGTATAGAAATATTGGAAAAGGAAGTTCAGGAATATTACTGGAATTTTAAAATTACTATGCCACTTTTAGAATTAAGAAATCTTACGACAGTTGCTGAAATTGTTATAAAATCTGCTCTAAAAAGAAAAGAATCTAGAGGGCTTCATTACACTTTGGATTATCCGAAGACTTTAGATGTTGCAAAAAATACAATTGTTAGAAAAAAATCAAAGGATAAATATGAATATTTTTAGTTTTATAAAAAGTGGTGGACTAGTTTCTTATATTTTGCTTTTTATTTCGGTTTTATCGGTTTCGATAATTATAAATAGGATAATATTTTTTGTTTGTTTATCTAGATTTAACTTAGATAATTTTTTAGCTAGAATAAAAAATGCTTTTATTAGTAAAAATATTGATAGCCTTTATGATTATGTTTTTGAAAATAAAAATATTTTTTGCAATATTGTTTTAATTTTTTTGAAAAATTCGTCATTAAACTCTGAAGATTTAGAAAAAAAAATAATTTTTGAAATAGATAAAGGTGATTTAATTTTAGAAAAATATTTATTAGCTCTGGGGACGATTGCAAATATTTCGGTTTATTTTGGGCTTTTAGGGACGATAATTGGTATTATGGAGGCTTTTAGTAATATAGAAACTAGTGGGATGAGTGGCATAAATGTCGTTATAGGCGGAGTTTCAAAGGCTTTAACTACCACGATTTTTGGACTAGTTGTAGCTATTCCAGCAATTATAGTGTATAATTTTTGTCTGTCAAAATCTGAAAAATATCACAAAGAAATGATAAATTTTGCTAATACTTTAATTTTTTACCGAGAAAATTATGATAAAAAATGATAATTTTGGTACAAAAAAGCCGATTTTAGGGATAAATATTACTCCTTTAACGGATATAGCTTTAACTCTTTTGACGGTTTTTATGATAGCAACTCCAATGTTTATAGAAAGTGAAATAAAAATAAATATGCCTCGTGCTATGCATACTAAAGATATTTTAGAAAAACATGATATAATTATTACGATTTATAAAAATAATCAAATAGAGATTAATAAAAAAAAATGTGATTTTCTAAGAATAAATGAATATTTAAAACCTTTCAATTTAGATTCAAATATCATAATAAATGCTGACAAGTCTTTAAATTATGAATTTATAATAAAAGTTTTAGATGTGATAAAACATTTAGGGTTCAATAAAATTTCACTTGGAGTTAGTTATTAGTGAAATTTTTCTTTTTTTACGAAATATTTGACTTTTTAAAATTCAACTTTTTAAATTTTATAAGATATTTTTTTTTATATTTAAAAATTTTATTAAAATTTTTACTTATTTTTTTGCCTTTTCTTAGCTTTTTTTTCTTAGAGTTTAATTATAATTTTTTTTTAGAAAATACAACTGACAAAATAG
>ONXP01000039.1 GCA_900321865.1 uncultured Elusimicrobia bacterium | reverse complement strand
TAATTTTTTCTCCAAGTTTTCCAAAATTTCAAAATTTTCAATAGATTTCGAAAATCCCCTCTGTCTCGTCCCAGCAAACTCCATCGCAAAATTATGTGCATCTAGTTCTAAATCTTCAAGTTTTTTCTTCTCATAAATTTCACCAAAAATAATTTTATAAAGATTTTCAAGCTGTTCATGCAAAACAACTTCTTCCAAAAATTTATTAAAATCTTTTCCGTCTCCGTCGAAAAATTTTTCAATTTTCCCCAAAATCTTCAAAAATCCCTCGGTAATTCTATAATTTATTTTGTAATTTTCGCCGTCTTTTTCAAAATCCGATTGAAGCTCGTTCACATCAAAATCCGCTATTTCAAAATTCCCATTTCCCAAATCAATTTTTCCTCTAGCAATTTTTTCTAATTTTTCCAGAATTTTTTCCAAAGATTTTTTAGAAATTACTTTTAAAATATTAATTTTATCTAAAAATTTAGTAAATTTTTCTTTCATCTTTGCTAAAACTTCTTTCAAATTCCCCTTAGAATTTTTAAGCTTATCTTTTATCTTCCCAAAAATATTCTTGCTCCCAGCTTCTAAATTTCCTTCTTTTCTTGTCTCAACTTTTTCTCCAAATAAATCAATAGAAAAATTGCCAGTAAAAGCGGCAAAATTATTACGATAATTGATAAAATTTTTTAAGATTGCCAAGTTTTCTATTCCTGCATCAATATCAAATTTATGATTAACAGGAATTGATCCATCATCTTTAACGAATAATAATCTTTTACTACTTTTTTTAAACCAGTTAACAACAATTGCATAAGCATTACGATCATGATAATTAATACTTGCATAAGCATAACTATCATAAAAATATTTTTTCAAATTTTCAGTAAAATTAGGATTTTCACACTCTATTTTTATAATATCTCTTAGTAATTGGGTTTCTGAAAATGTAATCAAAAATGAAATATATTTTATAATGAATTGTTTTTTAATATAATTTTCAAGATTTTTTTCATATTTTTCGACGTCGTAATATATAGAAAACTCTTTTATTAAACTTGAAATCACTATTCTTGATAAGAAGCTTTTCTCCATAAAAACTCTTAAATTAGTAGGAAGATTATTAACAATCCTACGATATGTTATTCCTACTTTTTCATTATAAAAAATTTTCCCATCTTTAAAATATAAACCGCCATGATATAGTTTGTCCCCTTGCATTTCTTCTTTATCATATGATGTTACTACTATATCTTCGCCTTTATTTATAATTTTCTCTATAATACTGGAAAAACAACTATCTTTATAATACCAATTATCAGATAATTCATTTTTGTATAATATTGATTTTAAATTTTTTAAAGATATCTCAAATATTTCTATAAATAATTCATTCTTGTATAATATTGATTTTAAACTTTTTAAAGATATCTCAAATTTTTCTATAAATTGATCGTCTTTCTCTTTCCCTTTTTTATATTTTCTTTCTTTTAATTTTTTTAAAATTGTTTCCATCTTTGTATAAAATAATTTATAATTTCGAATTGTTATATATTTCTGCATTCGTCCTTTGTCGAAATATGAAGAAACTTCTTTAAAGTTGTCTCGCATTGCTTTGGTTTTATATAAATATTCCATAGATTTATAATTAATATTATATTTACCAGTATTTTTATTAATCAATGAAAAAATTAAAGAGAAATCAGCCCTATTATTCCCAAAATAATTAAAATCAATTTTTTCTTCTTTCATAACAAACAACATATTATTGGTATCTAATAAAAATATATCATCTATTAAATCCAAAAATTTAAGACATATATCAATTTTTTCTAGAATAGTTTCATTAGAATCTATTTTATTAGGATCTATAGAATCTAGATTCATATTTATTATATCTTCAAAAGAAAATACTTTTTGAATATTATCATCAATTTTATAAACACAACATTTAGTTTCGGTATCATCATGAAAACTGAAACTAAAGTTTGAATAAATTTTATCTTCTTTTTGAATATATGAATTATCATATATACTATTTTTTTTATCTTTTACATTAATATTAAAAAAAAGATGCTTAATTTTAAAACCATAATGGAATTTGTCACTGTTAAGAGGGATCTCATTTATATTTATATCAAATAAATTTTTACCTGATAATAAATATTTTGAAATATGTTTAAAAAATAATTCTTTTATTTTATCAATATCAATATCATAAACAATATAATTGTTTATGTATTCATAAATGGCAGAATTTAACATAGTTTTAAGAAATATTTTTATTTTTTGTTCACTACCTGGTTTCATCTTTTCTTCTTCTGATTCACTACTATCTTCCAAAAGATAATTTATACCACTTGTAAAACCTATCCCTTTTAACATTAAATCAAATTTTTCATAATTTTTATTATAAATATTCTCTACATTATTTTTATACAACAAAAGAAAACTATCAGTTTCTTTTAAATCAAAAATAATAAAATTATCGTTTAACGATATGTCTTTATTCATCTTAAAACTTTGATTATCTGAAGGCTCTTTAAAAAAATCAAAGTCTTTGTTTAATTCTGACTTCAATATTGACAGATCTGACAAATTCAAGTCTTCGGATTCCGATGATTCTTGTTCCAATGATTCTTGTTCCGATGATTCTTGTCCCAATGATTCTTGTTCCAATGATATTTCTGAACCTGTATCATACTTTGAATCTATATCGTTTTTATACATAGGACTATCAAAACCAATTCTTGAAAACTTATTTTCTATAGATCCAAAATTAATGAAAGGATTAAAAAAAATAAATTGATTATTTTCTGACAAAATTTTATGAACAGAAAAAAAATAGCTACTCCATTTTCCTTTTAAATTTTTAAAGTCTCTATTATTAGAACATTGATATATTTTATCTATTATTATCAGCCCTTTATTTATTATTATTTCAGAAGTTTTTTCATTTAAATCTAATATTTTTAACAATACTAATATGTCTTTAAATTCTTGCAAAAATTTTATTTTTTCGTTTTCTTTTTTTATTTCTAAATCTTTTAGTTTTTTTTCAACATCCTCTATTTTTTCATATATATCTATTTTTTTATCTATTTTCTCAATTTTTTCTTGTTCTAATTTTTTTATTTTTAACTTTTTCAAATTATGTTTTTTTTCAAATAATTTTTCTATTTCTATTATTTTTTCTTTATTTATTTCATATCTTTTAAAATCTACAAATATTTTTGAGTATATATCAAAAAAATGACTTAATTTCTTATGTTTTTTATTTTCTAATTCTGTTCCAGCTTTGTATTTTAAAGTTTTTATATCAATCTTTTTTATTTCTTCTATTACATTTTTTAATTCTTCTTCATTTCTAATAGATATTCCTTGCATTATTTTTTCTAATAAAATTAAATATTTTATAAATTCTTCTTGGAATTCTTTTTTAATCTGTTCTCCAGAATTATAGACTAATTTTGTAAAGATTTCTTGATTATTCAAATTTTTTTCTAGTAATTTCATAGATATGTTTTCAGTAATAATTTGCATCAAAGCACTAATAATATAACAATATCCTGAATAATTTTGAAAATTTTTTATTTTTAATCTTGTAACAAAACAAAAATAAAAATTATCGCTTTCGTTTATTATCTTTATATCGTCTCTATCACTACCTTCAATTAATTCATCAAAAGTTTTTTCTGTATTAACTATACATAACATAGAATGAAATTTATCATTAGCAGATGTAATTATAGGAATTCCTTTTTGTTTGTATAAATTATATATTTCTTCTGTTATTCCAATGCTTTTTAAAAACATTTCTTTAGTAGTAAGAGTAGCAGCAGTAGCATCATCATTATTAACTATTTTATTATAATATAGCATAGGATTTTCTTGTATATATTGTTTAAAATATAAATATTCTAATATATCTTTTTTATTGGAAAACAATGTTTCATGAAAAGATTTTTTATTTAACATTTTCTCTCCAATTCTTAATACTCTATGTTGATACCCCCAGCCTTGATATCCATTAAAATTATTTTCTATCATTTCTTTATAAATATTAGAAAAAGGAATATAAAAACTCAATATTACTTTTACTCCTAATCTAAAATTTCTTTCTTCTTTAATCAAATCTTCTAATGTTTCTCCATTTAATTTTTTCTGCATATTAGAAATTTTTATTTCGTTCATTCCTTTATAAAAAATAAATCTAAATAAAGTACCAACCAATATAATAATCGCCAACGGAAACGATAACGGAACTATTATCAAAAAAACATACAAAATAGAAAAAATAATAAATTTAAATATATTAACTATATTATTGAAAATTTCGTTTTTTGTATTAAAAGGCTTAAAAACTACAAATAGGTAAGAAGCTATTTTTAAAAAAATAAAACTTGTAATAACATTTTTGAATGTATCTTTTAAAAAACTATAAAATTTATTACTTCCTTCTTCTTCCCAATATATTTTTCCAGAATTTTCAATCTCTCCATCATTCCAAGTTCCTTCGTAACATACATTTATTATTTTATTAGAATGAGGATATCTTTTTTTTAAAAACCCTTTTCCATGTCTTATAAAAATATTACCATCTTTTTTTACTTCTCCTTTATAAAAACTCCCATCTTTATATTCTATTTCCGCATTACAATAATCAAGTTTTCCATCCTGTAAAATTTTAATTGTACATTTATTTCCTTCATCATCATAACTTATATTATAAAAATTTTCCTTATTTATAAAAAGAGGCAAAACATCTTTAAAGTTTTTTTCGTATTTAAATATATATTTCCTTTCTTTTAAACTAGATTCTAATTTTTCTAAAGCATCCTTTAATCTAGGATTTTCTTCAATCATTTTTTTTATATTAGATTCTTTTTCTGTTAAATGGTCTTCTCCATTATTTTTATAAAAAAGCAATATTTTTAAGAAAAAATATTCTTTATCAGTTGTTAAATTATATCTTCCATCTTCAAATCCCTTCAAAAGTTTTATAATAAAATTAATAAATTCATTAGCATATGTTTCTTGAAAAATATTATATTGTTTTATTTTCTCAATTTCTTCATAAATAGAAAAATCTTTAATTTTAAAAAATATATTTATCTTATCTTGAAAATCGTTTGGTATTTTGTTTATCTCTTCTGGATATTTTTTTGAAAAAGAATCTAAAATTATATTTAATATCTTTTCTGGACATATTGTCATTAGTTTTAAAAATGCTTTTTGTCCAAAATTTAATTTATATATAACATAATTTAATAAAACAATATAAGACATAAGATGGCAATACTTTTTTTGTAATGTTTCTAAAAATTTCTTTGAAATACCAAAAGATTCGGATTCTTTTTTGCTACTTTTAATAAAATATAATTTTCCTAAAACATCGTCGATGTTTAATAATTTTTTATTTTCTTGTTGTTTATTCTCTATAATTTCTTCTAATTTTTTCTCTATTTCCTTTAAGTTTATTTCTCCATCTATATCTATTATTTTTGAATCAGTTTCAATAAATGCATTAGAATCTTCACATAGATTCTGTATGCAGTCTATGTCTAATTTTTCTAAAAATTTATTTTGATTATTTTTATATTGATCTTGTATAACAGAATACTCATTTATCAATATTCCTGTTTTATCAATAAATTTAAAAAAATTTTTTAATAAAAAATAATAATCATCATTTGCAATATAGTTTTTGTAAATAAGATAAATATTTCTATAAAACTGTTCTTGTTTGTTTCTATCTATTGGAATATTTAATTTGAAAAAATTTTTATTTTCTACTAAAAATTTAAATTTAAATTCAAAAATATTAAAAATATAGTTTTTAAAATTTTCCTTTGTGTTTTCGGAAATATATTGATCTAAAAATAAGTTTTCTAAATTTTTGCACAAAAAACTATCTAAATTATTTTCATTTAAAAAATCTTCTTCTATTTTATTAAAATTATTTTTTATAAAATTTGTTAAAATAAAAATACAAAATTCTTTAGGCAAAGATAGTAAAAAATTATAATATTCTTTTGTTAAAGATAAATTTAATATTTCATTTTCATCTATTTCATATTTTATTTGAAAGTGTGGATTCTCATTACTATAAACTATATTAAATTTTATATCGTTACAATTTTTAAAAGTTTCGTTATCTTTTATTTCTTCTAATATACTTTTTGATAAATTTTTCTCATAATCTAAGGGGCCTTCCAATCCTAATCTGGTACATATTTTTTTTTCTTCGTCATTCAGATTTAAATATAATTTATCAAGAAAAACATCATATCTTTCTTCTTTATCACAAGTAAAAATATCAGTCAAAACCTCAGAATCAGAATATAATTTAAAAATTTTTTCAAAAATATTTAATAAATTATCTTCTTTTAATTCTTCGTTGCTATTATCATCTTTTTTAAGATATATTTCTATCATTTTGAAAATAAAATACATAAAAGGATTGCTTTTAAAATCATCCTCATTTTGTTCTAGATTTAATTCTTTCAATTCTTTGTCTAAATATAACGATGCTATAATATTATTTAAAAGAAAATTATGCAAAAACAAATTTTTTTCTTTTAATGAAGTTAAAAAATTTGATAGTTTAGAATTATTGATATTCAATGTTTTTTCTTCAATATCTAATGTAAAACTATCTTTATTATTATTATTATTTAATCTTATTTTTTTTACAAAATAATTATCTAAGTATCTTTCAAAAAATAGTTTATTTATATCAATATATTTTTTAAAATGATCATAACATATTTTTTTATATTCGTTATTATCAATTTTAATTACTTTAAAAATAGAACTTATAATTTCTTTAAAGCTTAAACTATCAAAATTATTATTAAATAAATCATTAATCTTTTCAATATTTAATTCCCTAAATACATTTTTAAAATATTCTTGTATTTCTTTATTGCTTTGTTTTTTATAAACAAGATATTCTAATCCTATAAGAACCCATTCCGCATATTCTCCATCCATATATTTTTTTTTCATAGCCATTTCACAAGCTTTTTCTAAAGAAAACCCTTCTTTTTCATATTCATATATTGTTTTTTCATGTTTTATAAAAATTTCTACAATTTTTTTTAAAGTCAAACTACTCACATTCATATGTGTTATAATATCTATAAAATCTTCTGCCAAAAAAATATTATAAAAATCTGAATTATCTTGTAAATTTTTTACAATTTCATGTCTAATTCCTTTGAGTTTTTCTTTCGAATTAAATTTATATACTTTTAGTCTGGGTATATTTGATATAAGTTCTTTAATCTTTTTATATTTTATATCTGATAATTCTTCTATATCTTCATTCAAAATATCAACTATTTCATCAAAATATAATCCTTTGAATTTAAAATATTTTTTAAAAAATTTTATAGGGTTTTTAGAATATAATATTGCTTCGTTATGGTAATAACAAACAGATTTAAAAAAATCATTTAATTCTTCTTTATCTTTAAAAAAAGGCTTATAGATTTCTCCTTTTTTGAATAAAGTTTTTTTTACAAAAGCATTAATTCCTTTTATGAAAAACCAAAATTCTGGTTTTTCTTTGTATATTTCATCTAATGCTGCTTCCTGACAAAAAACTTCATCTTTCCCTTTTTTCCTTTGATATTTTTCTTCCAATCCATAATTCAATATGGCTTTTAAAAGCATATCTAAAACATTATCTTTTGATGATAATGATAATAAATCTTTACCTAATGCTACACAAAAAGAATCTCCATCTATTTTATATTTTACATCATATGCTTCTTCACTTTTATAAATCTTTATATTTTTTATTTTTAATTTATTAATTTTATTTAATGGCAATTCAAAAGCATCAAAAGCATTAATTGAAAATTCTTGTATCATTTTTTTCTTATCAAAATACACCCTTTCATCAAAAGAATTTTTTTTGCCAAGCAAACTAGTTATTTTATCTTCTTTAATTTCTTTTTTATTTTGAACTTCTTTTCCTTTTAAGTTTTTAGAAGTATATAATTTCCCAACCTTTTCAATCAAAAAATCTTTAATATCTTTTTCATTTTTCTCTGCTTCCTTATTAAAAATACAATTCATAACCAAAGAAATAATATTTTCATAAGTTTTTTCTCTCAATTCATCTATTTTCTTTTTTATTTCTTCCTCTTTTTCTAATAATTTCAAAAAAATTAAAGCTAATGAATCTTTTTTCTCAGCATCTTCTTCATTAATAAGATTATAAAGACAAATCAAAAACCACTCCGTATATTCTCCTTCTTCAAATGCTTCTTTTATCGCTTCTTTATGTGCTTCTTTATGTGCTTCTTCTGATGTTTTTCTTTCCTTCTCATATTTATATTCTCTAGCTTCATGCTTAACAAAAACATTTAAAAGTTCGTTTACTGCTTTTTGTGCCTTATCTTTATTTTTTTTATCTTGATTTAAAATAGTTTCATAAATCTTTTGTATAAATTTTATCGTTCTTCCATCTAATAAAATGCAAAAATTCCCATTCTTGTCTATTACATGCCTAACATCATTTTTCCCTTCTCCTTGTAAATCTTTTTCAGCATCATATCTATAAAATTTTATCTGTTTATTTCTTCCATCATTAAAAGAATATTTTACTCCATTAATTTCTATATCTTTTATTTCTATTTCAATTTCCTTATTAGATTGCTTCTTTAAGCTTATATCATTCTCATTTTCTAACTCCAATATTAATTTATATTTAGGAGATGTATTAATTTCATTATTATTATTAAAATTTGTTTTTATTTTATTTTTCCATTGTAAAAGTTTTTTTAATTTTTCTTCTTCTATTTCCCCACCTAATACTCCGCCAAAAAATTTTTTTACCAATTTCAAAACTTCTTCATTAAATCTCTTCAATCTCTCTCTAATTGTTAAATTTTTATTAATATCTTTTTCTTCACTCTTATTTAATTTTTTCTCTATTTCATCTTGTATTCTCTTTAATTCTTCCCTTCTTTCATCTTCCTCTAAAATCTTTCTCGCTTCTTCTAAATTCACATCTACTCCAAATTCTTTCCCTTTTTCCTCTAACTTTTTCCCTGCTTCCTTTAAAATCTCTTCTTCTTTTGTCAATTTTTTATTTTTCTCAAAACTTTCTATATCTATATCCTTATTCCCACTATAATATGCCAAAATACTTATCATATACTTTAAATCATCGTCTAAGGCTTTATATTTTTCTTCTAAAATCTTTTGATTTTTCAAATTTTTTTCTTCAAAATTCTCTTTATTCACCAAAAATTCCACAAATTTTTCTATTTTATCTCCAGATAATGTCAAGCCCATATCAGAAAAAACTGACAAAACTTGCAGCCTATCATTATTTTTTTCTATAAAATTATTTTTTCTATTTTCAATATTTTCCAATTTTATCAAGCTTTTTTGTTCATTCTTTCTTGAATTTCCTAAATTTTTATCAAGATTTTTAGCATTTTTTTCTCCTTTTTCTCCTTTTTCTCCTTTTTCTAAACTTTTACCTAAAAACCTTTCTCCTTGCAGCTTCACTCTTTTTTGATACAAACTCTTGTCATTCTTCTCACTAGATCTCGGCAAAATCTCATCAAAACTCACTCCACTAGCTCGCAAAATATCCTTCACTCCACTAGCATGATATCCTCCCAAAATTATCACCCTAACCTCTTCCTTCTTCATCCCTCGCTCCAAAACCTTAGAAGCCATCACCTCATTCCTCTTCTCCGCTAATCTATAAAATTCATCCATATTCTCCTTCGCCAAATCTAATCTCCTAAAATCTTTCAATTCTTTTCTCTTATTCTCTTCTTCAATCCCTCCATCAAAACCCAAATACTTCGAAAAATAATCTTCTCTAAATACCTTCCTCGAAAATTCCGCTAAACCATCAATATCTATCTCCTTCTCCCTAGCCTCAAAATAACTCAGCTCATTCCCTAAATATTTTATTAATTTCTCAAATCTCCTCTCATTCACAAAAAATT
>ONXP01000069.1 GCA_900321865.1 uncultured Elusimicrobia bacterium | reverse complement strand
TATAGAAAAAATAAAAAAATTGTTTCTGAAAAATAAAAATTTTAAGTTTTTTATAAAAGAAAATTTAATTTTTATAAAAAAAAATAATCAAACATTTTTGATAAATAAAAATAATTTTGACTTAAAAGAAAAAAAAGATCTAGAATTAGAAAAAATTTTATTTAAACTTAATAAATTATTTTTAGAGAAAAAAAGCAAAAATTCTGAGGATTTTTCATTTTTTTATGAGATTATAGACATAAAAAATATTGATGAATTTTATCAAAAAAATGATATAAAAGATAAATTTACAGGATATTTTGATTATGATTTGATAAAAAAATATTTGAAAAGTGAAAATAATTTAATTTTTAGAAAAAGACTTCAAGGAGACTTTTTTATCCCATTCGGAAGAAAAAATCTAAAATCTTTAAAAGATTATTTATCTAAAAATTCTGGAAACAATAAAAAAATATTTTTAGCAGAAAAGGGCGGAAATGAAATTTTTTGGATTCTAGGCGATAGAATAAGCGATAAATTAAAAATAACAAGCTTTACTAAAACTGTTTTGAAAATAAAAATAGATATCAAAAACAATTATAATTGAATTTTTAGGAGTTTTTATGAAAATAAAAGTGAAAAACAATGTTTCGTTCGTTGGTTATATAGATTTTGAATTAGATAAATTTCACGGCGATGATTATTCCATAAATCATGGTTCTAGCCAAAATTCATATCTCATAGAAGAAGAAAAAACAGTTTTAATAGATACAGTTTGGGTCAATAACAGCGAGTATTTTATTGAAAATTTAAAAAATGAAATTGATATAAAAAAAATTGATTTAATAGTTTTAAATCATTCTGAATGTGATCATTCTGGTGCATTAGAAGATTTAATGAAAGAAATTCCAAACGTTCCAATTTATTTAACCGATCTTGCTAAAAAAAGTATCGAAGGGCAACTGGGGGAAAAATCTTGGGATTTTCATATTGTAAAAACTGGGGATAAAATAAATATAGGAAATGGAAAAGAATTAATTTTTATTGATATGAAAATGCTTCATTGGCCGGATTCTATGGCGACATATTTAACAGGCGATAATATTTTGTTTTCTAATGATGCCTTTGGAGCACATTATGCATGTATGGAGCTTTTTAATGATAAGGCCGACCAAAATGTTTTATATATGGAGGCCATGAAATATTTTGTAAATATTATAAATCCTTTTGCTTTTTTAGTTTTGAAAAAGATTGAAGAAATTGAAAATTTAAAATTAAAAATTGATATGATAGCTCCGTCTCATGGTGTGATTTGGAGAGAAAATCCTAGGCAAATAGTTGAAAAATATAAATTATGGAGCTCTTCTTATAAAGAAAATCAAATTTCTATTATTTATGAAACTATGTGGAATGGAACTAAAAAAATAGCTCATAAAATTGCAGAATATATTAATATTTTTGATAAAAATATAGTAGTAAAAATTTTTAATATTTCTAAAGACGATAAAAATGACATAATGACTGAAATTTTTAAATCAAAGGCTATTATTGTGGGTTCTCCTACCTGTATGAATGATATTTTGTCTCATATGTCAGGATTTTTAACATTTTTAAAATGTTTAAAGTTTAAAGATAAAAAAGCTGCAACATTTGGTTGCTACGGATGGAGTGGGGAAAATATAAACATTTTAAAAAATAAACTAAAAGAGTCAGGTTTCAATGTAATAGATGAAAGCATAAAACCTCTTTATAATCCAAAAGATGAAGATTATGAAATTTTGCCAAGTTTAGTAGAAAATTTATTAAAATAATTTTAAATTTATGATGATTTTTAGAAAATTTTAATTGTAAGAAGGATAATTTTATTTTTTATCCTTCTTCATTTATAATATTTTATATTTTTGTTTTAATTTTATTATTTTTTTAAAAGATTCATTTATACTTTGAGTTTTGATTTTTTTTTCTTTAATTAATTTTTTTATAATATTTATTACTTTATAACCAATTTCGTCGTCGTAGGTATCAGAGTTATTTGAAAAAATGAAAATATTTACTCCTGCATTTATGGCTTTTTCTAATGCAGTTTCTAACGAGGAATTTAAAGTTATACCTTTCATCGTCATATCATCTGAAATTATGAGATTTTTATAATTTAGCTTATACTTTAAAAATTCTAGAGTTTTTTTTGACATAGTTGCAGGATAATTTTTGTCAAAATTGTCATTATAAATATGTGCTGTCATTATAGCATCAATAATATTTAAATTTATCAAATATTTATAAGGGAAAAGCTCTTTTTCTATATCGTATGTTTTAGATACATCTGTAATATTAAAATGTGAATCCATAGTACTACTGCCGTGTCCTGGAAAATGTTTTATTACAGGGATAATTTTATTTTTTTTGTAATTATCAATAAAAATTTTTGAATGCAAAGCAACAATTTTAGGATCAGAAGAAAAACTTCTTTTCATATTTCCGATAATTGGAGAGCTTGGGTTAATATTTACATCTACACATGGTGCAAAAATCATATTTATTTTTAGTTTTTTTAATATATTTGATAATTTTTTTACATAAGTTTCAGTAAAATTTTTATAATCTGCTTTACCTATGAATTCCTGTGAAAAATTTGGAATTTTTTTAAATCCATTTGCTTTTTTTAATCTGGAAACTTTTCCACCTTCTTGGTCTATAGATATAAAAGGCTTAATTTTATTATTTTTATTTATGCTTTTTATTAATTTTTTAAGCTGTTTAGGATTTTCTATATTTCTAATATTTTGTTTACTAGGAATATCTTTATCAAATAAAATTATTCCGCCAACTGAATATTCTTTAAAAAACTTAAAAATTTTAGAATTTTTATCTAAATAAGTTCCACGAAATCCTAAAATTAGCATTTGTGAAATTTTTTGTTCCAAAGAAAATTCATTAAAATTTATATTTTTCGAATACAAAGAATTAAAAAAAATAAAAATTATACAAAAAGAAATTCCAAAAAATAATAAAAAATTTTTAATTCTCAAAAAATTCGTTTTCCAGTGCATAGCATAAAGTGTGATAAATAGGTAAATGATATTCTTGGATAATGAAAGTATCGCTTGCCGGAACATTTATTAAAACATCAGCAATACTTTTTAATTTTCCTCCAGATTTTCCAGTCAAAGCAATTATTTTTAAATTTTTTATTTTTGCAATTTCGCTAGCAAAAATAACATTTTTTGAGTTTCCAGAAGTTGAAATCGCTATCAAAATATCTCCAGGTTTTCCATATCCTAAAACTTGCTGGGCAAATGTAAGATCTGGAGCATTGTCATTGGAAAATGCTGTTTGTATGGAGGTTTGACTGACTAAAGATATCGCTTCTAGCGGAATCTCTAAATTTTCTATTAAATAATTTGCATCACAAGGAAAAGAATTTAAAATTTTTTCTTTTAATTCATTTTTAATAGGCCTTGATAAAATAAAACTTTTCATAAGCTCGCCTACGATGTGTTCACTATCCGAAGCACTTCCGCCATTCCCACAAACTAAAATTTTTCCATTATTATCATAACATTTTTTCATCAAAGAAACAGAAAGTATTAATTTTTGTTCTAACTCTAAATAATCTAAATTTTTATATCTGTCTAAAAGATTTTTAATAATTTTTATAGTCGAATTTTTTATCATATTTTATCCTTAAAACTTAATTTTTATTAAAAATTTATAAGAACAAAAATTTTATTTAATTTAAAATTTCTTAAAAAATTAGCAAAACCATATGATAATTTATAACAATGCTATTTTCTAAATACCGAAAAATTTAAAATTTTATTTCTTTTTTTTGTAAATTATATCAAACCAATCAATATGATCTTTATAAAAATTTAAAGTTTTTTCTATCCCGTTTTCAAAAGAATATTTTAATTTCCATCCTAATTCATTTTCTATTTTTTGAGTTGAAATTGCATATCTTTTATCATGACCTAATCTATCAGGAACAAAAGTTATTAAATCTAAAGGTTTGTTTAGAATATTAAGAATAGTTTTAATAACATAAATATTAGATTTTTCAGAATGTCCGCCTATATTATAAACTTCACCTATTTTCCCTTTATGTAAAATAATATCTATAGCAATATTATGATCTTCAACATATATCCAATCTCTAATATTTTCTCCATTTCCATAAACAGGAATATTTTCATTTTTCATCGCTTTTAAAAAAGTTAAAGGGATAAGTTTTTCTGGGTACTGATAAGGACCATAATTATTAGAACACCTAGATATAGTAATAGGCAATCCATAGGTTCTATAATAACTAAGACATAAAAAATCACTACTAGCTTTTGAAACAGAATAAGGACTACTAGGTTTTATCATAGATGTCTCTAAAAAAATCTCGTCTGGTTTATCTAATGGTAAATCACCATAAACTTCATCTGTCGAAATCTGGTGAAATCTAGAAATTTTATATTTTTTAGACATCTCTAAAAGATTAAAAGTCCCTATTATATTTGTTTCTAAAAAAATTTTAGGATTTTTTATGGAAGTATCAACATGAGTTTCAGCAGCAAAATTCACTATTGTATCAAACTTTTCTATATCAAATAAACTATCTAAAAAAGTAGAATCTTTAATATCGCCTTTTATAAATTTGAAATTATTTTTTTTATTTAAGTCAGATAAGTTTACAAAATTTTCTGGATATGTTAAAAGATCTAAACAAACAAAATTAGAATCTGGATATCTATATGTCATTAGATAAAGGAAATTGCATCCTATAAATCCTGCTCCTCCAGTCACTAAGATTTTTTTCATATCATTTTCCTAAACAATTTTTTTTAAAATTAGTAAAAGTTTGTAATTTTTTATCTTTCTCAGATAAAATTATTTCAGCATCTATTTTAGGCCAAGAAATATTAAGCTCCTTATCATTATATAATATACCAGACTCCGCATTTTTATTGTAAAAATCAGTACATTTATAAGTAAAAATAGCTTCATTTGACAATACTAAAAATCCATGTGCAAAAAAAGGTGGAATAAAAAACATTTTTTTGTTTTCGCTAGATAAAACCACTGCTTCCCATTTTCCAAAAGTTTTAGATTTTACTCTTAAATCTACTGCAACATCATAAACTTCACCAGAAAGAACTCTAACCAATTTCCCTTGAACATTTTCTTTTTGAAAATGAAGACCTCTCAAGACTCCTTTTTGAGATTTAGATTGGTTATCTTGAACAAAATCATATTTTATTCCCATTTCATAAAAATCATTTTTATTATAATTTTCAAAAAAACAACCTCTATTATCACTAAAAACTGTAGGCTCTATTATAAACAGATCTTCTATTTTTGTTTCAATTTTTTTAAATTTCATTTACTAATCCACCAAATAATTTATAAATATCGTTTTAAATAATTTCCATATTCTGCACTTTCTAATTTTTTTATAGAACTTTTTAAAATATTTTTATCTATCCATCCGTTTAAAAAAGCTATCTCTTCCAAACAAGCTATTTGAAAATTCGATCTAGTAATAATCGATTTAACAAAACTGCTAGCTTCACAAATATTATTACAAGAACCCGCATCAAACCAAGCAAAGTCATCATTCAAACCAATAACAGATAATTTTTTCAAATCCAAATATTTCTGATTCACTGATGTTATTTCCAGTTCCCCTCTTTTAGAAGGTTTTACTGTTTTTGCTATTTTAATCACATCATTATCATATAAATATAAACCGATTACAGCTAAAGATGACTTAGGATTTATAGGCTTTTCTTGTAATGATATAATATTTTCATTATCTTCTAATTCAACTATTCCATAATCTTTAGGATTCTTGACATGATAAGAAAAAATTATAGCTCCTTTTTCTTTTTCTATTTTGTTTACTGCATTATTTAAAATATTTCTAAGATTTGATCCATAAATAATATTATCACCTAAAATGAGTGCAACATTTTCTTTCCCAATAAAATCTTCTCCAATCAAAAAAGCATCTGCTAAACCTTTAGGTTCATTTTGAACTTTATAAGTAAAATTTAATCCGAAAGCCTCTCCATTACCTAAAAGATTTTTAAAAATATTTATGTGTAATGGAGTCGATACAATTAAAATATCTCTGATATTAGCTAACATTAAAATTGAAATAGGATAATATATCATAGGTTTATCATAAATAGGAAGAATTTGTTTTGAAATAGACAACGTCATAGGATAAAGACGGGTTGCTCTTCCACCAGCCAATATTATACCTTTCATTTTAAATTCTTTATAAATATTATTTTTTTAATATTTCTTTTGCTTTATCGTCCAATGCGTCGGTCATAAATTTAATTTTAGTTTCTTTCTCTGTTTCTCTGTTAGCACTCATTATATCATTTCTAGTTATAGATTTTAAATTAAATTTTCTAGCACCAGCCATAAATTGTTCTAAGCCACATGCTAATTTATCTGCATAAGAATACAATGCTATAGCTCCAAAAGGAATATTTTTCATTTCATCAGTCCCAACTATAGATTTTACAGTTTCCCAACTAGAAAAAATTTCTTCTGGTCTATTTCCATAAACAGACACAGTGCTAGGTAATTCATCCCAATGTCCATTTAATTCTTCTTTCTTTTCAGGTTTAAATACTCCTTCTATATTACTTCCTAAGAATCCTGGAATCATAGGAGCACGTCCCATACAGATTATTTTGGTATAAGGAGCACCTAATGCTAGAGCTTTAAATATATGATCTTCTCTAGCGAAACCACCAGCAAATGCAACATCAGGAATATTTTTTCCTTGTTCGTCTAAAATATTTAGATATTCGTATGCCTTTGAATGTAATAGTATAGAAGGAATTCCCCATTCTTGCATCATATTCCATGGACTCATACCAGTTCCACCACCAGCACCATCTATTGTTAAAAGATCTAATTCAGCATCGCTAGCACATTTTATAGCTAAAGCTAAGGCTTCCATTCCATATGCTCCAGTCTTTAAAGAAATCTTTTTAAAACCTAATTTTCTAAAATAGCTGATAGATTCCATAAATTTATTATAGACTTCACCACTAGTGTTAAGATTAGTAGAACCTAACCTGGAATGTCTTGCAAAAGATTTTATAGCTCCTTCATTAAATGCTTTTATAACAGTTTCATCTGTAGGATCTGGATCTACAATGTAGCCTCTATTTTTTAAAAATTGAGCATATTCAATAGATTTAACTTGGATTTCTCCTCCTATGTCTTTTGCTCCCTGCCCCCATTTTAATTCTAATATTACTTTATCACCATATTTATTAATTAAATATTCTGCAACACCATTTTTAGTATCTTCAACATTCATCTGAACAAAAATAGTTCCATATCCATTGTAATATCTAAAAAAAGTATCAATTCTTCTTTCTAGTTCTGGAGAACATATAATTTTCCCATTTTTTAATTCTGATTTTTTATCTACACCAACAACATTTTCACCGATAACTATAGGAAATCCTGATAATGCTGCCCCTATTGCAAAAGAATTCCAATATTTAGCTGCTATAAAAGTGGAGCCGAGAGCTCCAGTCATTATAGGAAG
>ONXP01000086.1 GCA_900321865.1 uncultured Elusimicrobia bacterium | reverse complement strand
TCTTCAAATAACATAAACTAGTAGTCCCTTGAAATATCTCATAATTACTCGCTCCACCATCTTCAGCAAGTGCTTTGGTATCATATACTACCACGTTCGCTTCATTTAATTTACTTTTAGAAGAAGAGGAAATTTTTATTTCCCAGTATCCTGTTGCACCCTTCCAAGTAGGATTTTGGACAGAAAGAAAATAGTTACCAACTTCAAGATTTTTATTAACAGACAAACTTAATATCAAAGTCTTAGAATTTACAAATTTTGACTCTGATATTGTAATCCCTTCAGCCAATGATGTCACTATAGGCGCTTCATGTTTTTCAAAACCATATTCAGAACCATTATCAGCCAATAAAATACATGCCCCATTAAATCCTGTTTCTAATGAAATATCATAATCATTTCCACTAGGACGAGCAATAGGCTTCGGAATAATTTTCTTTTCAATCCTTATAGCATTCCAAAATGTTGCTACATTCCCTAAACCATTTTTTCCATCAGGATTTATAACTCTAATTCCTAACCCAACATCGGTATTATTCCCAACATTTTCTGATATAGATATATTTCCAGAAATTTCATTAGGAGTAATATCTTCTATAGATATTCTTACTCCTTGAACAACATCAACAACATCAACAACATCACCAGAATCATTAATTACCTGATAATTATTAATTACCTGATAATAAGAAGAATTTTGACCATTAGGATCATTATAAAAGCCATTACCATATATACTAAAAGATACATCTTCCTCTCCTTGATAATGGTTATTATTAGAAACTGATGTTATACTAGGAGATGGATACAATGTAAACAATTTCGCTCCATAAGCCCCATTAACAAAATCATAAGATTCCCCTTTTCCTCCATCACTACCTATTCCAGTAATGCTATAAGGGCCACCCGCAATTTTCCCTGCCAAATTAACACCTTGATCATTTTGATCAAAACCACTGCTAGATACCGAAGGAATAGAAGAACTATATGCAATAACAAAATCACTGGATTTCGCTCTAAGTTTTATCCCTGATCCATTTATTGAAAAATCTATATCATCATTCGGTTTAAAAAATCTTCCTTCTAAAATAAAATTTTCCCGCCCTTTATTAATATAAGACGCACTAGGAATACAATTCATAACCTCTGGTTTAGAAAGAATTGTATAAGTAAATCTGTCAAACTTAGTACTATTATCTACGATAGTATTTTCAAAGGCTCCTCCATCATATTTAGTAGTAATTATTCCATAAGCAGTTGGGCTATTCCAAGATGTATTATTATGATACCCGATATACTTTGATGTTTCTATAACTTTCACCTTCGCAGTTACTGAACGTGGACTTTTATAAACTATATCTGTCACAGAACATCCAGGCATCACTATCGCAACTTCTCTTACCTCTTCTCTCCAAGTACTAGGTTCAGATACCGAATTCCCAGTAAAAATAGTAACACTATATTCTTTGCCTATTTCTAAATTAGATTTATCGATGGTAGCAGTATTGCTAAACAAAAAAGAATAAAAAAATAAATAAAAAGAAATACAAAATAAAAAAAAGCCAAAAATCTTTTTTAAAAAATTACTCATATGCTTTTATTATCCAAAATATATTTATAAAAATATTATCATTAAAAAATTATTCAATAATAATTTTATTAGAAGAAACCGCATTCGTTCCATCATGGTTAACAATATAAATAGCATATTCACCTGGAAGTATATTTTTTGAAACAGAACCTTTTAGATTAAAATTTATAAGATTAGAGTTTTTACACTTAACAACTTCAGACAAGACCCCAGACATAACAATAGTTACCCTAACATCGCCTTTTTCAAAATTTTCCCCCTGAATAGTAATCAAGGCATCTTTACCACGGGTCACTTTTTTATTAGGAGTTTTTACTATTAAATCTTTTATAACTGATTTTCTAAGAACGGTAATAGCATCCTTTTTAGTAAAAAGTTTTTTTTCGCCTTTTTCATTGCAACTGATAATTTTTATATCATAATTTTTAGGTTCTATGGTTTTATCTACAGATACTGTAGCTTTTATAAAAAATGGTGAAATTTTATTAGATATGACTTTTATTTTAGGACTAGAAAAAGAAATTATAGGATAATCTTTTCCCATATATTTACATGGATCAAAAATTTGTTCTGCAAATAAAATACTAATATTAACCTCATCAATATCTTGAGGAAAAGTGTTTGGACTACAAAAAGTTATATCACTAGCTAAAATAAAAGAAAAAAGATAAACAAACAAAGAAAACACAAAAAAAATCCGCTTAAAAGACATAAAAACACCACCTAAAATATAACAAATATATATATAAACTAAAAAATAAAATATGCAAACTTATTTATTTAATTTTTTTCATTATATCTAATAAATCTTTATAGGAAGTAAAATTAATCTTTATAAAACCGTTTTTTTTATCAAAGTCATTAAATTTTATATTAAATTTTGAATTATCTAAATGAAAATTTTTTATTAATTCTTGTATAAAAATATTCTCTTCTTTGTCCTCTTTCTTAATATTTTTCTTGCTAAAATTTTCTATATATTTTTCGATATTTTTAACTGATAAATCTTCTTTTACTATTAAATTTGCAAGCTTTTCTCTAAGATTTTCATCCATAACAGAAAGGAGAGTCCTAGCTTTCGTCTGAGAAATTTTACCTAAAGTTATCATAGATTTAATAGTATCAGAAAGCCCCAAAAGCCTCATCATATTAGTTATATAAGATCTACTTTTTTTAACTCTTTTACTAAGATCTTCTTGGGTTAAATTATATTTTTCTATTAAAACTTTATATGTTTCTGCTTCTTCTATTGGGTTTAAATCTTCTCTTTCTAAATTTTCTATTAAAGCTATTTCTAACCTTTCATCTTCATCATAATTTTTAATTATTACCGGAATTTTTTTTATTCCAGCCATAATACTTGCTCTAAATCTGCGTTCACCTGCTATCAGCTTATACATTCCTCTATCTTCTGCAACAACTAACGGCTGAATAAGCCCTTTATCTAAAATTGATTCTGACAATTCTTTTAATTTTTCTATATTAAAATTTTTTCTAGGCTGATACTCTCCGACAATAATTTTATCTATATCCACCTCTAAAAAATCTTTTTTAGAAACTTTATCATATAAATTTGACTCTTTAAATCCTGGAATAATAGCCTCTAAGCCTTTTCCTAATTTCGATGCCATAAAAATCTCTTATAAATTAAAATATTTAGAAAAATCTAAAATTTCCTTTGCTAATTCTAAATATGAAACAGCTCCATTACTGGTAGAATCATATAAAATACAAGGTTTCCCATAACTAGGAGATTCTGCTAGTTTTACATTTCTGGAAATAATCGTATGAAAAACTTTGTTAGGAAAATGTTTTTTTACATTGTTTATAACTTCTTTGCTCAAATTGATTCTAGGATCAAACATTGTCATCAAGACACCTTCTATATCTAGAGAAGAATTAAAATTATTTTTTACAGCTTTTATAGTATTAATAAGTTGACCCAAACCTTCCAAAGCATAATATTCACATTGAATAGGAATTAATATACTATCTGATGCCGTGAAAGCATTTAATGTAATCATTCCAAGTGATGGAGGACAATCTATTATAACATAGTCATACAATTTATTTATTTTAGACAAAATTTTCTTCAAAATATACTCTCTGCCATCCATCCCTAAGATTTCTATCTCTGCTCCAACTAAATTTATAGAAGATGGAATAATGTCTAAAAAATCTATATCTGTGTCCATTATAGAATTCAATATATCTTCTTTGCCAATTAAAACTTCGTATATACTTTTTTCTATTTTTTCTTTTTTTATGCCAACACCGCTTGTACTATTTGCCTGAGAATCTAAATCTATAAGAAGGGTCGATGCCCCCAAATATCCTAAGCTGGCAGAAAGATTAATACTGGTCGTAGTTTTTCCTACTCCACCTTTTTGATTAGCAATACTTATGATTTTCACAATTTTCCCTTAAATTAAATCTTTTTGTTTATAAATCCATTTCCTAAATGCAACATTTAACTCATCAATATTTCTAAAATTCCAAGGATAAGTAGAACTAAGTGCCATATCGATATTTTTATAGGTTTTAAAATTTTCACAAAAAATTTTAAAACCCATTCTATCTATTTCAAACAAAAACATTATCAGAGTTCCTACCTGCATATACCAAAGACTAATCTGCTCTGAATTATTATCCAGCCCTGAATTATATTTTAATATTTCTCTAACATGCGGAAGTTTATGCTTTAATAAACGCTTAATATTCCATTTTTTCTTAGAAAATCTTTTATCTTCATAAACAGCTAACCCCTCATGAAGCCAGGTAAGATTAGCATGTCTTGGAGTTCCCATATAACTATCAAAAACTAAATGTGTAACCTCGTGTGCTAAAATATTCCTAAGGAGATCTTTTTGTTCAAAAGTGTATATCGTCCGCTCTCCATGCAACACTGCATGTCCACCAGCCCAATGTGATGTTTTGGTTCTAGCAAAATAATCTCTTTGATTCCTATAAACATAAATTTTAATTTTTTTATAGGTATTAAAAAAAATATAATCTAAATCTTTAATTATAAAAAGAAAACAATCATCTATTCCTTTTATAAGATCTCTTACTGCTTCTTCATGATAATAATAAATATCAAAATAAAAAGTGCAATAAATGAACCAATTTTCTACTAAAATATCATTAGAACTTCTTAAATTTCCAGAAATATCATTAAAATCACTAAACACATCATTATTATAACAAAAAATAAAATTATATAACAAAAAAAATAATAAAAAAGAAAGGAAAAATTTTCTCATAATTTCTCTTTTTATTATTTATAAATTTTTTCTTTTGAAATAAGTCTGCAAAACAAGATATAATTTTTAGTACAAACCTCTATCTCCTCTCCAATTAACAAATCTTTAGCCTCAGCAAAATTGCCATTTTTATCTTTTATAACAGAATAGCCTAAAGCCAATATTTTTTTAGGATCCAATGATAATAATTTATTTATTTTTATTTCATAATCAACTATTTTTTTATTAAAAATAGTATCAAAATTCTCAAAAAACTCGCTAGAAAAATAATCAAAATTTTGACATAAATTATTAAAAAATTTGTCAAAAAGTTTAATTATGTTAAAAAAATTAAGCCTATCATATTTCAAAAAATTTATTTTTAAAATATTATCCATTAAATTATTAATTGAATTTGATAAATAATCAATATTATTTAATAACTCTTGCTTTTCTTTAATTAACATCTCAGCTGCAGCCGAAGGGGTGGGAGCTCTAAGATCTGCTACAAAATCCGATATTAAATAATCGATTTCATGCCCCACACATGAAATAATAGGAATTTTTGAGTTATAAATAGCTCTAGCTACCATCTCTTCATTAAATGCCCATAAATCTTCTATGCTTCCGCCACCTCTACCAACTAAAATAACATCTACTTTTTCTGCCCAAGAATTAAAAAATTCGATACCCTTTTTTATCTCAAATTTTGCATCTTCTCCCTGAACCTTACTAGGATAAATTATGATATGTAAATTACTAAACCTTCTATCTAAAACCGTTAAAATATCCTTTATTGCAGCACCGGTTGGAGATGTCACGACCCCTATTTTATTTACAAAGTTTGGAATAGGTTTTTTATGAGTTTTATCAAAAAGACCTTCTTTTTCCAATCTTTTTTTTAATTCTTCAAAGGCGATTAAAAGAGCACCTTTACCCTTGGGCTCCATATACAAAACATTGATTTGGTATGTGCCACCTTTTATAAAACAACTAAGACTTCCCTTTACTATTACCTCCATTCCATCTTTGGGAATAAACTTTAGATACGAGTAAAGCGAATTAAACATCACAGCTTTTATTTGCCCTAAATTATCTTTTAAAGTAAAATAAAAATGACCAGAAAAATTTAATTTGCTATTCGAAATTTCACCTTCTATCCAAATTGACAAAAAATCTTTTTCCAAGGTTTCCTTTATTATGCTATTAATTTCTGAAACCTTATATATATGCCTCGCATTCCTATCTAACAAATTTTTACTTGTAGTTTGACTTTGATTTTTATCTAAATTATTTAGATTGTCTAAATTTTCTGAATCAATAAAATTGAAATTAAATTGATAATTTTTGTTTTCATTTTTAAAATTTTGAACTTTTTTATTCATAATGTAAAACCATTTTTGTAATTTTTAAAACCTTCTTAAATAAAAATTGTTTTATAAAATGATAATATTTTTTGTAAAATAAAAAAACTTTTTCATTTGGAGAAATTTATGTCGATGTCAATGTTAAAAAATTTTAATATCAATCTTGAATATAAAGGAAATATTTTGCATATTAATAATGTTAATATTATCAACTTAGCTAAAGAATTTTCAAGTCCTCTCTATATTTATAGTTATGATGCTTTACAAATAAATTTTTTGAAATATCAAAATGCTCTTTCTAATATAAAACATTTAATTTGTTTTGCTGTAAAAACTAATTATAATTCCAGAATTTTAAAAGAATTTAAAGAACTAGGGGCAGGTTTTGATACTGTTTCAATGGGAGAAATATATAAAGCCATAAACATAGGTGTAGATCCTAAAAAAATAGTTTATGCAGGAGTTGGAAAAACTGACGAAGAAATAAAATTTGCCATCGAAAATAACATTTTGATGTTCAATGTCGAATCAGTAGACGAATTAAACCAAATAAACGAAATCGCTGCAAAATTAAACAAAGTTGTAAACATTGCCTTTAGGGTAAATCCCGATGTCGATCCCAAAACTCATCATTACATTTCTACAGGCCTTGCAAAAAATAAGTTTGGCATAGATATAAATATAATTCCAGACATTTATAAATATGCTAAAAACTTAAAAAATATAAATCCTAACGGAATTCATTGCCATATAGGATCTCAATTATTAGACTTAAGCCCATATAAAGAAGTCTTTAAAAAAATTATAAATTTATTCAATACACTAAAATCAGAAGGAATAAATATAGACTATATTAATATCGGTGGCGGGCTGGGAATCTGTTATGATAATAATAAAGATATTGCCCCAGATCCTAAAGATTTAATTGATGAAAATTTCTCAAATTTTATTAAAAATAATAATATAACTTTAATTTTAGAACCTGGGAGATCTTTAATAGGCAATGCTGGAATTTTATTAACAAAAGTAATTTATCAAAAACAAAATAAATTAAAAAATTTTATAATAGTAGATGCTGGAATGAATGATTTGATAAGGCCATCTCTATACGGAGCATATCATAATATTTTACCTGTAAAAAATAAAAATTCTAATCAAATAACAGCTGACATAGTAGGCCCTATATGCGAGTCCGGCGACTTTTTAGCAAAGGATAAAGAAATACAAAAACCTATAAACGGAGATTATCTGGTAGCTCTAAGTGCAGGAGCATATGCATTCAGTATGTCTAGTAATTATAATTCTAGGATGAAACCAGCAGAAGTATTGATAAAAGATGAAAAAGCTGTCTTGATTAGAAAAAGAGAATCTTTAAAAGATCTTTTAACTAATGAAATAATTTAAATACAAAATTATTTAGATAATTTTTTAAAAAGTTTTTATATAGTTAACAAAATTCTTTTTAAAATTAATTTTGAAAATAAAAATTAAGCCAATTTAGCATTGTCTTTTAAAAATTGAAAAACTTTTTCCTGAGAAATGCTATGCATTATTTTAGTTTTATTTTTTTCATAGTAAGCTCTGATTTCTGCAAATTTTTCTTTATTTTTTTCTACATCTTTATCTAATTTTTTGTCAAATTCCTCTTCTGTCGCTTCCAAATGTTCCTGTTTTATAATTTCATTTAAAATATAATAAGCCTTTATATTCTTCTCCGCAGATTTGAGAAAACTATCTTCCATTTTTGACAAATCTACTTTTTGTCCATACATTTCGTAATATTTTTTTGTTTGTTCTTTTATGTGTTCCGTTTCATTTTTTAACATAGTAGAAGGAATAGAGAAATTATTTTTTTCTACTAATTCATTTACAAAACTATCTTCTATTCTTTTTTTATCTTCTTGCTCTTTTGAAAATAACATTTGGGATCTTATTTTTTCTTTAAATTCATTTAAAGAACTAGACCCAAATTTTTTAACAAAATCATCATTCAATTCTGACAATATCTTCTTTCTCAATTCTTTTAATGTAATAGAAAAAATAGCCACTTTCCCTTGTAAATCTTTGGCATGATATTCGTCTGGGAATTTTATCTCAATATCTTTCGTTTCGCCCACTTTCATACCTATTATTCCATCACTAAATCCAGGCAAAAAATTATTATTTGCAATAGACAGAAATCTATCTTTTTCCTTTCCACCTTTAAACTCTATGCCACCCAATTTCCCAACATAATCTATTATAACAAAACTGTCTTTTTTAGCTTCCACATCATCAGTTTTTTCATATTTTGCACTTCTTTCCAATAAATCATTCAAATAATTATTAATTTCTTCATCAGAAACAGTTATATCTTTTTTTTCTAATTTCAATCCCTTATAATCCGCCAAATCAAAACTAGGAGCTACCTCTATTTTTATATTAAATTTTATGGATCCATCTGGATTATTGTCCATAGACAAAACTTCTGGATAAAATAATGGTGATAAATTTTCTCTTTTCATTGTCTCGGAGATTGCTTCCGGCAAAATCCTCCTAAGTGATTCTTCTTTCGCATTCAGAGCAAATTTTGATTTTATAACCTCCATCGGAACTTTACCTTTTCTAAAGCCATCTAAAACAGCATATTTTTGTAAGTAAACATAAGAATCATCTAGCGCTTTTTTACAGCTAGAAGCCCCTATTATCATTTCTATGGAGACATTGCAATCTTTTTTTTCTATAATTTTTGTAAGTAAATCTTCCATTTATTTCCTCAACATTATGAATTTTAAAAAAAATGCGAGAGGTGGGAGTTGAACCCACATGCCATAGGCGCTAGATCCTAAGTCTAGTGCGTCTGCCAATTCCGCCACTCTCGCTAAAAATATTTTATATTTAAAAGTTTTTCTTTTGCTTTCTTTTTGGAAAAAGAATCGCTATATGTCATAATTATTTGTCTATATAAATTTTTTGCTTCTTTATAATCTTTTACTGTTTCATAAAGGCTAGCTATTAAAAATAAGATTTCTATTTTTTTTTTAACATCTGGCTCATTTGCCAGCCAAAGCCTCAAAAAAAACAAAGCCTTTTCATAATCTGAACTATCTATAGAATCTTTATAAAGCTCTTGAAAATTAGCATTTTTAGGATAAAATTTAATGTCTTTAGACTGAATTTGGCAATATAAAAATATTGAAAATAGTATTAAAAAAAAAACTCTAATCCTAAAAACATTTTCCATTATATAATTTTTATTAATTTTTCAAATAGTTTTTTATTCAAAAAATTTTATAGCTGACATCCTTTCAAAAGCTTCTTCCATTCTTTTTTCTGACACAGTTAAAGCAAACCTAATATATCCCTCTCCGCTAGGACCAAACCCATTACCCGGCGTCACAACTATAGCACATTTATCCAATAAAAATTCAGCAAATTCACTGGATGAAAAACCTTCTGGAACCTTGGTCCATACATAAAAAGATGCCTCTGGTGGTGTCACTTTAAAGCCTAAATTTCTCATATTTTTTATAAAAAAATCTCTTCTTTTTTGATATATACTTCGCATTTTTTCAGCAAAACTGTCTCCTTCTCTCATAGCCACAGCTGCCGTCTCTTGAATAGCACTAAAAACTCCAGAATCAAAATTATCTTTAATTTTTTCTAAGCCTTTTATTATATCCTTATTCCCTACAATAAAACCTATTCTCCAACCAGTCATATTATATGTCTTTGAAAGTGAATGAAATTCTACTCCGACCTCTCTAGAACCTTCTACTTCTAAGAAACTCATAGGTTTTTTATTATCATAATACATTTCTGTGTATGCTGCATCGTGCACCAAAATGATATTATTTTTTTTGGCAAAATTTATCGCTTTCACAAAGTCTTCCTCTTTATAAACACTAGCAGTAGGATTATTTGGAGAATTTAGAAACATTATTTTTGATTTAGAAACTATTTCAGCTGGAATTTTATCAAAATCAGGAAAAAAATGATTTTCTTCCTTTAATGGCATATAAAAGACCTTGCCTTTATTGATAATTGTAGAGCTGGCATATGCTGGATATCCTGGCTCTGGACAAAGTGCTATATCCCCTGGATTTAAAAATGCTAATGTAATATGAGCTAGCCCCTCCTTTGAACCAATTAAAGCATGGACTTCAGAATTTGGATCAAGCGAAACATTAAAACGCCTTTTATAAAAAGATGCAACTTCTTCTCTAAAAATCTTTAAACCTTTTCCAAACGGATATTTGTGATACTCAGGCTTTTTTATAGCAAGTTTCATAGTTTTTAAAATAAAATCAGGTGTAGGCTCGTCAGGGTCTCCCACCCCAAAACTAATAATGTCTATACCCTTTTCCTGTAATTCTTTTTTTTTCTTGTCAATTTCTGCAAAAATATAAGGTGGCAAATCACACAAGGTATTAGCATATTTAATTTCCATAAATCCCCCAATTTAAACTAAAACAGTTTTATTTAATTTTTCTTTCAAACTTTTAAAATAATTATAAGTATTAAATAATAAAAAATTTAGCAATTATTTTTAGCTATAATTTGTTTGTAAAATTTTTTGTTAAATCTTTCATTTTCGCTAAATAAGCACCCGCAATAATTTTGCATATAAAGACCAGTTTCTTTATACAATTCTATTCCTTTTCTAAAACCTAATCTAAAATCTTCATAATATAAATTTATGCCAAGATCCAAAGTTTTTTGCATACAAATTGATTTTAAAGCATCGTGATTTTGGTAAATGCTATAAAATAATGTCGTCGTAAAATATTTAATATTCATAGTCTTGCATAAATTTAGAGAGTTAGATATTCTGTCAATATAGCAAATTTTGCATCTAGAATCTCTATTCATTTTTAGATATTCAAATGATTTCCCAGAACTTTTTAAAGAATCTAGCCATTTATCAAAATCATAATTTCCCGCGACTATTAACTCAATATTTTTCATTTTGCAAAAAGAAACCAAAGCATTTTTTCTAGCTTTATACTCTCTAAAACCGTGGATGTTTGGATTGTAAAAATATGCCGTTATATGAAATTTTTCTTTCAATCTTTCATAAACATAATAAAGGCACGGAGCACAGCATGTATGAATAAAAATTTTTTCCATATTTTTTAAAAATTTTACAAGAAATTTTTAGTTTTTAATTTTTTTATTATATAAATTTTTTATATATTTCAAATTAATAAAAATAATAAAATATGAAATTGATTTTTCATTTCAAAGTGTTATAATTATAACTTTTTAAAGAGGAAATATGAGATTAGAATTTGTAAATTTTGTTATGATAATTTCTAATTTATTTTCTAATGAAAAAATTAAAACTTTTCTATTAAATTATGAAGATACTATTTTTTCAATACTTGCAGGAATTTTATTATTTTTTATTCTTTTTTGTTTATCTAGAAATTTATCAAATATTTCGAAAACTTTTTCTCAGGATATTTTAGAATTTTTTGTTTCTGAAATAGAAGACTTTTTGTGTACGGTGATTGGAAAAGGTGGCGAAAAATTTATGCCTTTTATTGCTACATTGTTTCTGTATATTTTAGTTATGAATTTATTTTCTGTAGTCCCTTTTTTTAAAGCTCCGACTTCAAATTTATCTATAACTTTAGGCATTGCTATATGCTCATTTTTTTATATCCAATACACAGCTATTAAAGAATTAGGCTTTTTAGGTTTTATTCATCATTTATCGGGCAACCTTAAAGTTCCGCTTTTATACATAGTGGTTTTGCCTATATTTTTGTTTTTTTTGCATATTTTGACAGAATTAATTAGACCTATTACTCTAGCACTAAGGCTGAGATCTAATATTTGGGGCGACGATATGGTGCTAGCGATTTTTTCAAATTTTGGATTAAAGGGGCTTTTTGTTTTTTTATTAAATTATTTTATGACTTTTTTATCTAGTTTTATACAGGCAACTGTTTTTTCTATATTAAATGCTGTATTTATTTCTATGATAACAAAAAAAGAAGAATGAAATTTTAGGAGAAAAATATGGATTTAGTGAATGCATTAAAAATTACCGTACCTTTAGTTTGGGCAGTAGCCAGCATTAGCACGGCTTTTTGTATTGGAGCAGCTGTAAAGTCTAGCCTAAGTGCCCTAACCAGACAGCCTGAAATGTTTGGGAAAATTTTGATCCTCATGATCTTAGGCTGTGCTCTTATAGAAACCATAATGCTTTATATAATTATGTTAACTTATCCACTTATTTCCAAATTATAATTAAAATTTTTGAGTAATTTCTAAAGATGGGTGATTTAATCAATATAAACCAGGTTTTAGTTCAAGCAGTTTCTTTTGCTATTTTATTTTTTTTATTAAAATTTTTTGTCTGGGAAAAGATCAAAATAATTTTAAAAAATAGACGAGAAAAGATAAAAACTGAATTAGAAAATATTAACTCTATGCAAAAAGACATAGAACTTTTAAAAAAAGAATATTCTGAAAAATTACATAATATTGACGAAATATCAAAAATGAAAATAGACGAAGCTGTAAAAAATGGGAAAATTTTAGCAGAAAACATTATATCTTCGGCAAACCAAGAATCCGAAAAAATGATAAAAAAAGCAAAGCAAGAAATTATGCTTGAAATTAATAAAAATAAAGAAGAAATGAAAAATAATATGATTGATCTTTCTCTTTCCATTGCTAAAAAAATTTTAGAGAAAGAAATCGACGAAGAAAAAAATAAAAAAATTATAGAAGATTTTCTAAAAGAGCTGGAAAAATGTTAGGACATATCGAAATTATTTCTAAAAGATATGGCGATGGATATATAGGCTTTGCAAAAAAATATATGTCACTAGATAAAATTCATAAAGAAGCTATAGATTTAAAAAATATCCTAAAAAAAGAAACGGATTTTTTGAAAATTTTAGAAAGTTCAATTGACGAAAAAGAAAAAAATATTTTGATAAATAGAACTTTAAAAAAATTTTTTTCAGATGAAATCATAATTTTTTTAAAATTTTTGATAACTAAAAATAAAATAAAATATGTACTGCCTATTTTAGACTACATCAGAAATGATTTTAAAAATAACAATAAAAATGTAATAATTACAAGCCTTTATCCATTGGATTTAGATATAATAAAAAAAATAAAAACCTTATTAGAAAAAAAAATCAATGGAAATATAAATATTGCATTTGATTTTGATCCGCACCTTATAGCTGGAATAAAAATATATATAGAAAATAAAGTTTTTGACTGTTCTATAGCTTCCAAAATATTAGCCTTGAAAAGTTTTCTTAAAAAAAATAGTAAATATTGAGGATTAGAAAATGATATTAAAGCCGGAAGAAATTTCATCTGTAATAAAAAAAGAATTAGAAAAATATAAAACAGATATTCATATGGAGTCTACTGGTAGAGTTTTACAAATAGGTGATGCTATAGCAAAGGTTTATGGTCTGGACGATGTTATGATGGGAGAAGTTGTAGAATTTCCGCATGAAATTTTTGGGATGGTTTTTAATCTAGAAGAAGATTCTGTTGGAGTGATTATTTTTGGGGTAGAAAATCCAGATCACGAAATAAAAGAAGGCGACATTGTAAAAAGAACTGGAAAAGTCTTAGAAGTGCCATGTGGAGAAGAATTAATAGGCAGAGTAGTAGGACCTATCGGTAATCCCATTGATGATAAAGGGCCAATTAATGCCAAAAAATTTAGAAAAATAGAAGAATTAAGTCCTAGCATTGTGGATAGGGAGCCTGTCTGTGAGCCACTAGAAACTGGAATAAAGGCAATAGATGCTGTAATTCCAATCGGGAAAGGTCAAAGAGAATTAATTATAGGAGACAGGCAGACGGGAAAAACTTCTATAGCACTGGATACGATAATAAACCAAAAAGGCAAAAATGTTTATTGCATATATGTAGCTATTGGCCAGAAACTACTTAGCATTGTGAATGTCCATGAAACTTTAAAAAAGCACGGAGCTATGGATTATACCACTATAATATCCGCTTCATCCAGAACTACAGCTTCGTCGCAGTATATTGCTCCATTTGTTGGATGTTCTATAGCAGAAAGCCTGATGTATGAAGGCAAGGATGTTTTAGTTGTTTTAGATGATCTAACAAAACATGCACAAAGCTATAGACAATTATCACTTTTGATGCGAAGATCTCCCGGCAGAGAAGCATACCCTGGGGATGTATTTTATTTGCATTCCAGACTATTAGAAAGAGGAGCAAAACTAAAAAAAGAATTAGGAGCTGGTTCAATTACTATTTTACCGATAATAGAGACCCAAGCTGGCGACATTACATCATATATTCCCACAAATGTAATAAGCATTACAGATGGTCAAATATACCTGGAGGCTGATATTTTTCATTCTGGAGTCAGGCCAGCCATAAATGTTGGACTGTCAGTATCCAGGGTGGGAAGCAAGGCTCAAACAAAAGCTATGAGACAAGTCGCAGGTAAACTGAGGCTAGATATTGCACAATATAGAGAACTAGAATCTTTTATACAATTTGGGGCAGATTTAGATAAAATTTCACAAAAACAAATAAAACGTGGTGAGGTTATGGTTGAAATTTTAAAACAAGGACAATTTGAACCATTAGATCTATCCAAACAAATTTTTATAATATTTTGTGGAATAAATGGAATTTTAGATGATTTTAATACCGATTTGATAAAAATTTTTGAAAAAGAACTTTTTAAATTTTTGGATGATAATGCAGAAACGATAATTTTACAAAAAGAAATTAATACAAAAAAAGAATTATCTGATAATTTAAAGCAAAAAATGTTAAACATTTTAGAACATTTTAAAAAAGGATTTTTAGACAAATATGCCTCAAACAATAAAACAAATCAAATCTAGAATCACTAGCATTAAAAATACAAAAAAATTGACTAATGCGATGGAATTGATTTCTAAAACAAAATATCAGCTTTCGTTTAAAAAATTACCTTATTCTAGAGAATATTTATTGAATATAGAAAATTTTTTGTCTAGACTTTTTGAGGAACTAAATTTACAAAAATTTATAAAAGATTTTGATTCTGAAAAAATAATTTTAATAGTTTTTTCGTCAGATAATGGATTTTGTTCCAAATACAATACAGAAATTTTAAAGAATATAAAAGATTTTATCAAAGACAAAAAAACTGAAAATATAGATTTGTATTTAATTGGTAAAAAATTGCAAAATTCTCTTTTCAATGTAGGATTATCTTGTAAAAAGCTTTATATAGGATATTTAGGCAAATTTTCAAAAGATATAATTTCTGACTTAGTAAATAATATAAAAAATTATTCTAAAAAAAATATTTATATAGTTTACACAAAGTTTTATTCCAGTGTAAAACAAGAAACTACGGTAGAAAATTTATTTTCAAGCTTTTTAAAAAAAATAGAACAAAAAAATATTTCAGATGAAAGTGAATATATAAAAGAATTAAAAATTGATAATTGTTTTTTTGATAAAATAGTAAATCTTTTTTTGTTTGCAAAATTACAAAATGTATTTTTAGAATCTTTAGTGTCAGAACATACAAATAGAATGCTATCTATGAGAACTGCTAATGACAATGCTAAGCATATTTTAGAAAAGTTAGTTTTATCTTTAAACAAAATGCGTCAAGCTCTAATTACTGGGGAATTGATAGAAATTATTTCGTCATCTGATGCTGTAAAGAATAGTTAAAAATAGAGGTGATTTATGGCAATAGGGAAAGTTATTCAGGTTATAGGTTCGACTGTTGATATAAAATTTCCAGAAAACGAAGTCCCAAAATTATTTAATGCAATTAAAATAAAAGAAAAAAATATAAATATAATTTTAGAAGTTGCTCAGATTATAGGAGATAATACCGTTAGATGTATTTCTCTAAATAGCACTGATGGTTTGGTTAGAGGAATGATAGCAGAGGACTCTATGGCTCCTATTATGGTTCCAGTGGGCAAAGATACATTGGGCAGAATGTTTAATCTTTTAGGCGAGCCTATTGACGGAGGTGCTCCTCTTCCTAAAGGAATTTCTATGCAACCTATACACAGATTATCCCCTAACTTTCAGGAACAAGTTTTAGCTAATGAAATTTTTGAAACTGGATTAAAGGTTATAGATTTATTGGCACCTTACCCAAAAGGCGGAAAAATAGGTCTTTTTGGCGGAGCAGGTGTCGGAAAAACCGTTTTAATTATGGAATTAATGCGAAATATTGCATCGGAGCACGGCGGGTTTTCTGTTTTTGGCGGGATAGGAGAAAGAACTAGAGAAGGAAATGAGCTTTGGCTAGACTTAAAAAATGCAGGAGTTATAGATAAAACCATAATGGTCTTTGGGCAAATGAATGAACCTCCAGGAGCGAGATTTAGAGTTGGATATTCTGCTATGACTATGGCAGAATATTTTCGAGACACAGAAAAGAAAGATGTTTTACTTTTTATTGACAATATTTTTAGATACATTCAAGCTGGAGCAGAGGTTTCTACACTTCTTGGGAGAATGCCGTCAGCAGTTGGATATCAGCCAAACCTTGCTAGTGAAGTGGCTCAACTGGAAGAACGAATTGCATCAACTAAAGACGGCTCTATAACATCTATTCAAGCCGTTTACATTCCGGCAGATGACATAACTGACCCTGCACCTGTTGCGACTTTTACGCATCTTGATGCAAAAACTGTTTTATCTAGGCAAATTGCATCGCTTGGGATTTATCCGGCGGTAGATCCATTAGAATCTAGTTCTAGAATTTTAGATCCGAATATCTTAGGAAATGAGCATTATAATACAGCAATAGGGGTTCAAAAGGTTTTGCAAAAATATAAAGAATTAAAAGATATTATTTCAATTTTAGGAATAGATGAGCTTTCTTGTGAGGATAAATTAATAGTAGGCAGAGCAAGAAAAATTCAAAAATTTCTTTCCCAACCTTTATTCGTCGGAGAAGTTTTTACTGGAATAAAGGGAAAATATGTAAAAAAAGAAGATACTATAAAAGGCTTTAAAATGATTATTGATGGCGAGGTAGATGATATTCCAGAACAAAATTTTTATATGATAGGAAAAATTGAAGAAGCATTTGGGAGAAAAATTTGAAATTATTAGAAATGTTTATATTTGACAATGAAAAAACTTCAAAATTTTTAAATCTAAAATATGTAAATTTTTTATCAGATGACAGCTATTTAGGGATTTTGCCTTCGCATGCTCCTATGCTTAGTTATATAAAAAAAGGGAAAATCTTCTTTAGAGACGAAAAAAATAACCAAAATTCAATATTGTTAGAAAAAGATGGAATTTTGGAAATACAAAATAATAAAATTTCAATATTTTTAATATAAGTCAAAATGTTAGATTTTAAAAATTTACTTAATAAAAAACAACTAGAAGCTGTAATGAAGCTGGATGGGACTTTATTAGTTTTATCGGCAGCAGGCAGTGGAAAAACCAGGGTAATCACATATAGAATAGCAAATCTTTTAGAAAAAGGTATTCCAGCGGAAAACATTTTAGCTGTCACTTTTACCAATAAAGCCGCTAAAGAAATGAAAGACAGAGTAAATAAAATTACAAATAATGCTAATGGAGTCTGGATTTCTACTTTTCATTCTATGTGTGCAAATATTTTAAGAGAAGAAGCTGTAAATATAGGTTTAAATAAAAATTTTAATATTTGCGATTCTCAAGATCAAAAAAGTATTGTTAAAGAATGCCTGGATAAATTAGGTCTAGACGATAAAAAATATGAAAAAGCAAATATTGTTTCCGTTATTTCCAGAGCAAAAGATAATTTGTTATCGCCAGAAGATTATAAACTTCAAATACTAAAAGAAGGTAAAAATCTAATTATTGCCGACATTTATGAAATGTATCAAAAAATTTTGGAAAGCAGTCAAAATTTGGATTTTGGAGATTTACAATTTAAATTTGTAAAAGCCTTGCAAAATAATAAATTTATTTTTGAAAAATATAGAGAAAAATTTCAATATATTATGGTCGATGAGTTTCAAGACACTAATGATGCCCAGTATTTAATGATAAAATTATTGTCCAGCAAATACAAAAATCTTTGTGTAGTAGGAGATGACGATCAGAGTATATATTCCTGGCGAGGAGCAAATAACAGAAATATTTTGGACTTTGAAAAGGATTATCCAGGAGCAGTCTCAATAAAACTAGAACAAAATTATAGATCAACTAAAAAAATTTTAAAAGCAGCGGACACTTTGATTAAAAAAAATCTTAATAGAAAAGAAAAAACAATTTTTACGAACAATGAAGAAGGCGAAGACATAAAAACTAAAAATCTTTTGACAGATAAAGAAGAAGCAAATTTTATTGCCAAAGAAATAAAATCTTTGCAAACTAACGGCTTTAATTTAAGCGATATTGCAATTTTTTATAGAACCAATGCACAATCTAGACTTTTTGAAGAAGTTTTTAAAATTTATCAAATCCCGTATATTTTAGTTGGAAGCATAAAATTTTATGACAGAAAAGAAATTAAAGACATAATTTCTTATTTGAAAGTGATAGTAAATCCCAATGATTTTATTAATTTAAAAAGAATAATTAATATCCCAAGGCGTGGAATGAGCGATAGAATTGTTGACATAATAGAAAGCCTGATGACAGAAGGCGATACATTCTTTGACATAATGTCTAATATCGTTTCATCTGTTTATTCAGAACAAATATTTCCGCCTAGACAAAAATTAGCTGTAGAAAATTTTTATAAAATGATGCTAGATTTTTTCTCAAAACAAAATACTTTATCTCTTACAGAAATGATTAATTATGTCATAGAAAAAACGAAATATATGGAATTTTTGGAACAAGATAATACAATTTACAAAGAAGGTAGAATAGAAAATATAAAAGAATTTGTTTCGTCAGCTAGCGATTATGAAGAAACTTCTGGAGATACTACCTTAGAAGGATTTTTAGAACATATTGCCTTGGTTAACGATGCAGAAAACTTTAAAGATTCAATGGATAAAGTAACCTTAATGACTTTGCATTTAGCCAAAGGCTTAGAATATCCAGTAGTTTTTTTAACTGGTATGGAAGAAGGGCTTTTCCCTAACCCAAAGGTTGATTACTCTAAAGAAGATCTAGAAGAAGAAAGGCGTTTATGCTTCGTTGGCATAACCAGAGCTATGAAAAAATTATTCATAACTTATGCAACAAACAGAAGAATCTATGGAATACTAAAGATGCACAGCCCATCTAGATTTTTAATAGATGCAAATATTATAGAAAATGCTTTAGAAGAGCCTATAGTTAATCCTTATGCTAGATTTGACGATTTTATAAATAATTTTGATAATGACAATGACAATGATAATAAAAATCTTTCATTTTCTAAAGATTTAAATTCTTCTTTCGTGCATCAAAACAATAATTTTGATAATGATAATTCTCAGTTTAAACTAGGAGATAAAGTTTTGCATCCTATGTTTGGCAAGGGTACAATCTTAGATATTTTTGGAAAAGATGATAAAATGACAGCAGTGGTAAAATTTTATTCTGGTAGCGAAAAAAAATTATTGTTAAAATATGCAAAACTCACTCATTTTTAATAAAAATAGGAGCTATGTTAAAAAGTGCTACGATATAAAAATACTAGCGAAATTTTAAAAAAAATTAAGCAAATAGAAATAAAAACCTCAAATATTGTCAATAATTTATTTCTGGGACAATATTCCAGCATTTTTAAAGGTCAAGGAATGGAATTTTCTGAGGTTAGAGAATATGAATTTGGCGACGATATTAGAAATATTGACTGGAATGTTACATCTAGGGTTGGCAAGCCTTACATAAAAAGATATATAGAAGAAAGAGAAATAAATGTTGTTATTGCGATAGATATGAGTATGTCGATGAAATTTGGAACGATTGACAAATTTAAAATTGAAATTGCTGCTGAAATTGCCGCTATTTTAGCCTTTTCTGCTATAAAAAATAATGATAAAGTAGGTCTTTTAATTTTTACAGATAAAGTAGAAAAATATATAGTCCCGGCCAAAGGCAAACAAAATATTTTAAGGATTATTAGAGAAATTTTATTTTTCAATCCTACTAGCAAAAAAACCAATATTTCAATAGGTCTTAGATATCTAACAGATATTCTAAAAAGAAAATCGATAATTTTTTTCTTATCAGATTTTGACAATAAAAAAAATATTAACGTAAATTATGCAAGTCCTATAGAAAATATAATAAATATTCCTTTTAGTTATGAAAAAGAAATTTCTATGCTAAATAAAAAGCACGATTTGATAAATATTTGTATATTGGATCACTTTGAAAAAACATTGCCAAAAATAGGCTATGTTGCAATGAGAGATAATGAAACCGGAGAAATAATAGAATTTAACACGAATAATAAAATATTTAGAGAAAATATGAAACTTTTTTTTGATAAATACAATAAAGTTTTTAAAAAATTTACTCTAAGGAATGCATTAAAATTTATAGAACTAGAAACAGATGAAAATTATATTAAACCTATTCTTAATTTTTTTAAAATGAGACAATAAAATTTCTTGAAATTTTTTGGAGTTTTTTATGCTAAAAAAAGATTTTTTAATAGAAATTGGAATGGAAGAATTACCCTTTGTGGCACAAAAAATTTTGAACCTAGAAGGAAAAGATATTTTTGAAAATTTATTAAAATCAAAATTTTTTGATTATGAAAAGATTTGTTTATTTGTTAACCCCACCAGACTCGTTATTTTTGGCAAAAATGTCTCAGAATTTCAAAATTTAAACGATGAAATAGTTCTAGGGCCACCTAAAAAAATAGCTTTTGATTCTAATAACATAAGAACTAAAGCCTATGATGCATTTATAAAAAAGAATAATATTGTAGATGAAAATTTGATTGTAGAAAAAGAAGTAAAAAATGCAATTTATTTAGCATATAAAAAAGAATCTATAAAAGTTTCATTTGAAGAAATTGTTGAAAATTTAATATCTGAATTCTTAAAAAAAATAAAATTTGCAAAAACTATGATTTGGAATGCTTCAAGGTTTCGTTTTATTAGACCTATCAGATGGCATTTTGGATTTTTTGGAGATAAAATTTTAGATTTTTCACTAGCAGGAATAAAATCTGCTAATTTTACATATCTTCTTGGCGGGTTTAAAGGTGAAAAAGTAGAAATTTCGTCTATACAAAATTATTTTGAGTTAATAAATGACGAAGACATTATTCTAGATTTTTCTAAACGAAAAGATTTTATAAAGCAGGAAATTAATAAATCTTTAGATGGTCAATACAGCCTTTTTGAAGACGATGATTTATTGGACGAAATAACTAGCCTTTTGGAATATCCTACTAGCCTTTTATGCGAGTTTGACGAAAGATTTTTGGCTCTACCTATGGAGGTTATTTATACGACTTTAAAGCATCATCAAAAGTGTTTCGCTATTAAAGGCAACAATGGAAATTTGACCAATAAATTTATAGCGATTTGCAACGGAAAAAACAAAGATTTTGATTTAGTCAAATCTGGTTATGAAAAAGTAGCTAGAGCAAGGCTGGAAGATGCTATATTTTTTTACGAAAAAGATAAAGAAAAACCTTTAATTTCTAGATCAGAAGGTTTAAAAACCTTTATTTATCAAGAAAAATTAGGCTCGATTTATGAAAAAGTGAAAAGAATGAAAGAGATTGCCTTCAGCCTTTTGGATGAAACTAATAATATAAAGTGTAATAATTTAAACATTTCTAATAATTTAAATAAAGAAACCCTTGATAAAATTTTATCACTTTCTAAATGTGATCTTTTAACTGATATGACGAAAGAATTCCCAGAACTTCAAGGGACAATGGGAAAATATTATGCAATGCATGATAATTGTCCGCTAGAAATTGCTGTTTCTATTGAGGAACAATATAAACCTAGATTTTCTGGTGATTCTTTACCAAAGACTAAATATGGCTCCTTTGTAAGTATTATTGACAAAATAGAAATAATTGTTTCTACATTTTTATTAGGGAAAAAGCCTTCGGGCTCAAAAGATCCTTTTGGTATAAAACGGCAATTTAATGGAATATTTGAAATCCTTTTTAATGTTTGGGATGAGCTTTATAAAAAAGAAAATGATAATTTTGTAAATCAAAATATTTCTCTTTTTTCTACAGATTTTAAAAATAAAGATCTTAAAGAAACTAAAAATTATAATTTTAGTTTTACAGAAATTTTAGTTTTATATGATATTTTTAATTTTAATAAACTTTTTACAATTGCAATAGATAAGTTTAAAACTCTTTTTCCAGAAAATATTTTAGAAGAAACAAAAAAAGACTTATTTGATTTTATAAAAATTAGATTAGAAAATTTCCTTTTAGAAAAAGGCTATAAAATAGACATAATTAGAGCTATTAATAAAAAT
>ONXP01000028.1 GCA_900321865.1 uncultured Elusimicrobia bacterium | reverse complement strand
ATTTTTGATTAGAAAATTATAAAATTTTAGCTAAAGTCTTTAAAAATTTAATAATTCTTTTTTTAAGAATTATTAAATTTAACTAAAGAATTCGCAAAAAATTCGCTATTAAAAAATGAATGAAATATTTATTTTATTAAATGGTTAGTTGGAATTCTTATCTAAATTGTAAAAAAAATTTTAGTTTTATTAAGAAGAATAAGAATGGTTTTAATTTTAATCAAAAAATTAACTAATAAATTTTAATAATGTGTAAAATTTTTATTTTCACAGATTTTTTGTGGGGGAAAAATGTTTAAAATTTTTAAGGATAAAAAAGTTAGCAGTATTTTGTGTTTTATATTTTTTGTGAATTTATTTTATAACTACAATCTTTATTCTAATGGAATAAATTTGGCTGGTGAATTTAGCAATATTGTAGAGAGTTTTGATGGAAGGGCATCTGGGAAAGTCGTGATAATAAACGACCTTCATCAGAATAAAGAAGTTCAGGAAAATATTTGTAAGACTTTAGAAAAATTGAAACAGGAACATAAAGATAATTTTAAAAATGTTTATGTAGAAGGCTTAGAAGAAGGAAAACTGGATTTAAGTATATTAGAAGTTTTGCCTAAGAAAGAAAGAGAAAAATACATAAATATTTTTATGGAGAAAGGGTTAATTCAGGGGAGCGAGAAATTTAAATATTTTAATAACGGGATAGATATTTTTGGAGCGGAAGATAAATCTTTATATTTAGAGAATTTTAGAGCTTTTTATAAATCTTTTCATTATTTGGACGATTTAGATGGGATGTTTAGAGATTTAGGGGATGGATTTAATAGGAATAGGAAATATTTTTTGACGAGAGTGATGGGAGATTTTATAAAGGAGAAAGAAAGTTTTAGAGGGGAGAAATTGGAAAATTACATTAAATATTTGAAGGATTTATTAGAGAAAATTAGTGATAAGTCTAAAAATTTACCAGAAAGTGTAGATAAATCTGAAAAAAATTCAAAGATTTCGTTAAAAATGAAAAGAATTGATGATTTTGATGCAGAAAAGGCAAAGAATCCTCTAGAAGAGAGAAAAATTTCTGAAAAAATTAACAAAAATTCTGAAAATTTTAAAAAATTTGAAAATATTGTAGAGAATAAAAAATTAGAAAAATTAGAAAATTTAAATAATTTGAATAATTTAGAGAAATTTGAAGTTGATTTAGAAAATGCGAAAAGATTAGTAAAGTTAGAAAATATTGAAAAAATAAAAAACCTAAAAGATTCAAAAAATATTATAAATTCAAAAGATTTAAATGAAAAAAACCCAAAAAATTCTAAAAATTTAAAAAAATCTGATATTAAAAATCAAGAAAAAATAGAAAAAATTGAAAAAATAAGAAATTTTGAGAGATATGAGAATTTGAAGAAAGTTTTGGAGATTAGTGATAGGAAGAAATATTTAAATTTTTCTGAGGCATATTTTGAAGCGGTGAATGTTGCGAAAAAAATTCAGGATATGTTAAATGAAACAGAGAAAGAGGATTTGAAGAGTAAGAAATCAGAATCATATTACGAAATTTTGGGCGAGATTTTGGATAAGAAAAATATAGATATTAGTAGGAATTATAAGAATTTAAAAGAATATTTAGAGATTTTAAAGGAATCAAAAAGTTTAGATAAAGTGAAGATTTTAGACGAGATTAATGATTTAGAAGAGAGAATAATTTTATATTTAAATAATGGGAAAGGCGATATAAAAAACTTTTTTGTGAACGAAAAGAAAGTGAATGATTTATATAAATATTTAGGGAATAAACTTAGTTATTTTGATGTGAAGAGGGTGGAAGGAGATATTAGGATATTTGATAGTTTGGGTGAGATAAGAAATTTTGCAAATAAGATTTTTAGAGAAGATTATATTTCTAGGAATGCTTTTGGGATAGAGGAAGCGATTTTAAACATGGATAAATTTTATGATTTAGCGGAGAAAAGAAACGAAGTGATGGTGAGTAATATTTTAAGGAAAGGGGTAGGAAAGGATGAAGTTTTGGCACTGGTTGTAGGAGGATACCATGCATCTGGGATTAAGGAGACTTTGAGGGCTAGAGGAATAAGCTATGTAGAGCTGATGCCTATTGCTCATGATAAGAATTTAGAGGATTTATATGAATACAGAGTGAAATGCCAAGGTGAAAGATTTGGATTAAAAGAAAAATATTTTGACGGAAGTAACAAAGGGAATGCAAAAAATAAACAAAATAATTTTAATAAGAATGCAAAAAAATTAAAAAATATAAAGAATATTGATTTAAAAAAAGTGGAAAATTCTGCAAAAACAATAAAATTATCTGAAAAATTTAATAAAAATTCTGAAAAATCTGTAGATTTTGAAAATATTGAAAATGTAGATTTAGAAAAATTAAATAAATTTAATAAAAATAACGATAAGCTTCAGGTTTTATCAGTATTTTCGAGCCTTGGTTTAGATTTAGACGGGACGAAAATAGAAACCTTTGTGGAATTTTTGGTAAATAAAGAGAATTTTGAAGAAAAAAATGGGGAAAATCAAAAAATTTTAGAAGAGAAATATAATAGTTTAGACGATGATTTGAAATATATGATACAAGTTTTAGCATATTATAGTGGGAATAAAGAGATTGATATAAAGAGTTTAGAGAAAAATAGGGAATTAACAAAAGAAGAAGAGATTTTAAAGGAAGCAGGGAAGAAGTTAGAGGAGAAAGGGAAAGAATTTGGGGTAGATGTAAATCTAGAAGAAGCGAGAAAGATTTTGGAGAAGGAAGAGAAGAAAAAAGAATTATGGGAAATAAGACAAAAAATAGAGGATAAAAGATTAAGCTTAAAGTGGAAAATTAAAAAAATTTGGATATCAAAAAAAATTAATATGAATAGAATATTGGGAAAAAAATTTTCCCTTGAAACTCTAAATGATAAAGAAACAGATTATGATGATATTTTTATTTATGATTCTTTATCTGATGCTGTAAAGTTTTTTATAGATAAAAAATATTCCATTAAATATAGATATAAT
>ONXP01000025.1 GCA_900321865.1 uncultured Elusimicrobia bacterium | reverse complement strand
AAAAGAAAAAGATAAAGATGTAAAACTTGATGAAAATTTAGAAATAGAAATGGAAGTTCCTAGACCTCGTGAAATACATGATTTTTTAAATCAATATGTTATAGGGCAGGAAAATGCGAAAAAAATTTTATCAGTAGCAGTTTATAATCATTATAAAAGATTGAATTATAATAATAGTCCTGATAAAGATGTAGAGTTAGAAAAATCAAATATTCTTTTTATTGGTAATACTGGGACAGGTAAAACACTTTTGGCACAGACATTAGCTAGGAAATTAAATGTTCCTTTTGCTATATCAGATGCTACTAGTTTGACAGAGGCGGGATATGACGGAGAAGATGTTGAAAATATTTTATTAAGATTGCTCCAAAATGCTGATTTTAATGTAAAAAAAGCGGAAAAAGGGATTGTATACATAGATGAGATAGATAAAATAGCTAGGAAAAATGGGAATGTTTCTATAACAAGAGATGTTTCAGGAGAAGGAGTTCAGCAATCGCTTTTAAAAATTTTAGAAGGGACCATTGCTAATGTTCCTCCACAAGGTGGTAGAAAGCATCCTCAACAAGAATATATAAAAATTAATACAAAAAATATTTTATTTATATGTGGTGGAGCTTTTGATGGTTTGTTAAATATTATAGAAAACAGGAAACGTAATCAAACATTAGGTTTTGGGGCAAATATTTTTTCTAAAAAAATAGATAAGTCGTTGTTTTTTAGTCAATGTGAACCACGAGATTTGATTGAATTTGGTCTTATACCTGAATTTGTTGGGAGATTCCCAGTGGTTGCTAATTTAGATGATTTAAAAAAAGAAGATTTAGTTAAAATATTGACTGAACCCAAAAATGCTTTACTAAAACAATATAAAAAAATGTTTGAGTTAGATGGAAAAGAATTAATTGTGGATGATGATGCTATTTTAGAAATAGTAGATATGAGTATAAAGAGAAATACTGGAGCAAGAGGGCTTCGTGCTATTATGGAAAATACTATGATGAATTTTATGTATGAAGATCATAATGAAAAAATTATAAGAATAGGGAAAAAAGATATATTTCCTTTTATAAAGATGAGCAGTGTGATATAGGAGAATATTTGATGAAAGATGGTAAGGTTACTTTAAACTATCCATATTTACCGGCTAGGGATATAGTTTTTTTCCCGAATATGGTTATGCCTTTATCTATAGGAAGAGGAAAATCTATAGAAGCAATTGAAAGTGCTATGCTGAAAAATAAAATGGTTTTTATCTCTACTCAAAAAGATTATTCTTTGGAAAATATAACTGAAAAAGATGTATATAGTGTTGGTGTAATTGCTGAGATTTTGCAAGTTATGAAACTTCCTAATGGTTATATAAAGATTTTATTAGAAGGGAAAAAAAGAGCGGAAATAAAACAATTTTTTATTGATGAAAAATTTTATTCTGTTGATGTTGTTGAAATAGAAAATAAAGATATTAAATTAACAAAAACAATTGAAGCAAAATTTAAAACGGTATTGGATTTGTTTCAGGAATATTCCAATTTGTCTAAAAAAATTCCGTTAGAGCTAAGTCAAATAGTTTTAAATGTGGAAGATCCAAATAAATTAATAGATATTATTGCTGGATATTTGTATATAAAAAATCAAGACAAACAATTAATTTTAGAGACTTTAGATATCAATAAAAGATTTAATTTAATTATTGGAATTTTAAGTAAAGAAAATGAACTTTTGAAATTGGAACAGAAAATAAAAGATAGAATGTATGGGCAAATAGAAAAATCTCAAAAAGAATATTATTTGAATGAACAGTTAAAGGCAATTCAAAAAGAATTATCTAATTCTGATTATGCTGAAAAAGATACTTTAGATTTAGAGAATAGAATAAAAAAGTCAAATATGCCTAAAAATGTTAGAGAAGTAGCAGATAAGGAATTATCTAGATTGAATAAAATGAGTCTATATTCTTCGGAGGCTATAGTAGCTAGAACATATATAGAATGGCTTTCTGATATGCCTTGGGGAGTTTTTACTCAGGAAAATTTAGATATAAAAAAAGCAAAAGAGTTTTTAGATCAAAATCATTATGGTTTGGACAAAATCAAAGAGAAAATTTTAGATTTTTTGTCTGTTTGTAAATTAAAAAATGATAATAAATATCCTGTATTATGTTTTGTTGGGCCTCCTGGAGTTGGAAAAACTAGCATTGCTAAATCTATTGCAAATGCTATGAATAGGAATTTTGTAAGGGTCTCACTAGGTGGAGTGCATGATGAAGCAGAAATTAGAGGACATAGAAGGACATATATAGGTTCACTTCCAGGTAAAATTATTCAATCTATTAAAAAAGCTGGATCTATGAATCCTATATTTTTGTTGGATGAGATAGATAAACTAGGGATGGATTATAAAGGAGATCCTGCATCAGCACTTTTAGAGGTTTTAGATACAGAGCAAAACGATAAGTTTTCAGATCATTATTTAGAAGTTGATTTTGATTTATCAAAAGTTTTTTTTATCACTACTGCTAACAGTATGTACAATATTCCTCTTCCTCTCTTTGACAGAATGGAAATAATAGAATTTTCTGGTTATACCATTTTAGAAAAAAAGAATATTGCGAAAAAATATTTAATCCCAAATAAAATAAAGGAAACAGGACTTCTTAATAAAGACATCAGTTTTTTAGATGAAGGAATAGAGGAAATAATCAAAAAATATACAATAGAGTCTGGAGTGAGAAATTTAAATAGAGAAATATCTAATATTTGCAGAAAGGTAGCCAGAAAAAAAGCAGAACAAATTTTAACAGAAAAAGAAATTATTAATAAAAAAAAGGTTGAAAATTATCTTGGGGTGCCTAAAAATTTAGGTGATATATTTGAAAAAAACGAAGTAGGTATAGCGACTGGTTTAGCTTGGACCGAAGTTGGTGGAGACATATTGAATATAGAAGTTTTAAAAATGAAAAGTAAAGGCGGACTTTCTTTGACTTTGACTGGGAAGTTAGGGGATGTTATGAAAGAATCAGCTCAGACCGGTTTATCATTTTTGAGAGCAAATGCTAAGAAATTCGGAATAAATTCTAAGAATTTTGAAAATACTGAGCTTCATATCCATGTTCCAGAAGGTGCAATACCAAAGGATGGTCCTAGTGCAGGTATAACTATAACTACGGCTCTTTTGTCAATTTTAACAAAGAAAAAGGTAAAAACGAATGTTGCTATGACAGGAGAAATAACATTGACAGGGAAGGTTTTACCTATAGGTGGTTTAAAAGAAAAAACTTTGGCTGCATATAGATGTGGAATAAAGAAAATACTTATTCCAGAGCTTAACAAAAAAGATTTAGTAGACATTCCAAAAGAAGTCTTAGACAAAATAGAAATAGTTCCTGTTAAAACTTTTAAAGAGGTTGCGAGCGAAGCAATTGTAAATTGATTTTTAGATTTTATTTTGGAAAGTTTGAATTTTTTAGAATTTAGTTTTCTTATGAAAAATTTTTAGTAAAAGTAGATATTTATTTTGAATTTTTTTTTGTTTTTAGTAAAAGAAAAATATTTAAAAAATAGGTTATATGGTTCTTTGGGCTTTTTAATTTAAAATATTAATGAATTGAAAATTATGTTTTATAAATATTTGTATTAGCATAAGTTTTATTCTAATCGTAAATCAAAAATATTCCTATTTATTTTAGGGTTTATTTTCATAAGATGGAGGATTTTAATGAAAAAAAAATATCTTTTAACTCCTGGACCAACACCAGTTCCTGCAGAGGTTTTAGCAAAAGAAGGAATGCCTATAATTCATCACAGAACCACAGAATTTAGCAATATATTTTTAAAAGTTGAAGAAAATTTAAAAAAAGTTTTTTTTACTAACAATAATGTTTTATTGTTATCTTCTTCTGGAACGGGAGCTATGGAATCTGCGGTTATAAATTTAATGAGAAAAAATTCCAAAGCTATAGTTTTAGAAACTGGGGTTTTTGGATCTAGATGGGGAAAAATTTTACAAGGGATGGGTTTTTCTCCAATAATTTTAAAAGAAGAATATGGAAATGCAGTTTCTTTGGAAAAATTAGAAGAATCTTTAAAAGAGAATCCTGATGTTTTAGCTGTTTTTGGAACATTGACAGAGACTTCCACTGGGACTGTAAATAATATAAAAGAGATTGCAAAACTTGTTACCAAAACAGATGCTGTTTTGGTAATAGATGCAGTAAGCGGACTTGTAGGAGAAGAATTTTATCAAGATAAATGGGGAGTTGATGTAGTAGTATCAGGCTCTCAAAAAGGGTTTATGCTTCCTCCAGGAGTTAGTTTTATTTCTATGAATGAAAAAGCTTGGAAAATGGTAGAAAAATCGGATCTCCCAAAATTTTATTTTGATCTAAAAAAATATAAATCAAAAATAACAGAAGGGCAAACTCCTTTTACTCCACCGGTATCACTGATAGTAGCATTAGATGAGTCTTTAAATCTTATATTAAAAGATGGGCTAGAAAATTTATTTCATAAATATAAAAAAATGGGGAGTATTATTAGAGAATCAGTGAAAGGTTTAGGGTTGGAATTGTTCAGTAAAAATCCATCTAATGTTGTTACAGCTGTAAAATCTCCCGATGGAATAGATAGTGGAAAAATAGTTAAACTTTTGAGAGAAAAGTATGGAGTTTCTATAGCAGGCGGACAGATGGATATGAAGGGGAAAATTTTTAGAATTGCACATATGGGATATATGGATAAATTTGATTTGATTATAGGTATATCTGCTATTGAAATGGGATTAAAAGAGATTGGTTATAATATAGAATTAGGAAAAGGAGTAAAAATTGTAGAAGAAAATATCTTGTCATGCAATGGGTGTTGTTCTGATTAATTAATTGATTCTTATAAACAATTATATATCAAGTTAAAAGAGCAAAATTTTATATTTTGCTCTTTTTTTATTTTTAAAAAGTTATTTTT